>JBCDGN010000023.1:0-44963 GCA_038751255.1 Pseudomonadota bacterium | reverse complement strand
TCGATACATCGCTGGAAAGCTTTGTCTTTGAAATCACCGGGACGCCAGAGAAGGTCGACGCCTTTGCCGAACTTATGCGACCTTTGGGTCTCGCAGAAGTTGCTCGGACAGGTGTGGCAGCGCTCGCCCGCGGGATGAATGACCCAGAGCCAGCACAAGAAGCGGTCTGACCGATGATCCCCCTGTCGCCTCCGCTTTTCGCATCGCAGGCGAAACAGATGCGGCTGCCCTGGCCGAACTGGTCAATTTCGCAGGCGAGGGCCTGGCGCTCTATTTTTGGCGAGGCATAGCGAAGCCGGGGGAAGATGCTTGGGATATCGGGCACGCGCTAAGCTGCCAAAGCACGCGAGGGACCGTTTGTAGTCGCCGATTTTGGCGAGGGTGCCATGGATGGGCTGACAGTCTATGCGATCGGATCGGAACCGGAGCCTGTCGGTCCCGACGTCCCGGCCCTGATGCGGCCCCCTACAAGCGCTCGAAAATCAGGCTCTGAACAGTTGGTATGTGAATGTGCTTGCCACAATGCCGGAGGGGGCTCGGGCCGCAACTTCCGGCCATCTCTGAGGACATTGCCGCTGATGCGGGGGTGCCTCAAATGAGCATCATCGTCGCCGACACCAACACAGGTGCTCGAAGGCTTTATCAACGGGCGGGGTACAGCGAAGTCACACCCGCCGTCTATCGTCGCGAAATCTGGCAAACGGACACCGAAAACTGGGTGCTTTTGATCAAGCCTTTATCGTCTTGTGCCAGCGCAACCTTGCAACGCCTGCTCAAAGATCGGGAAACGCGCGCCGGCAGCTAGACCGCGTTCGGCAACAGCCGGTCGACTTCGGGGCGATAAGGCGTGGCACCCTCAGGAAGTCTCGGCACGATCACGGCGTCCTCGTATCGCAACTGCCTAAACAAAACCGGCAGAAGCCGTCGAAACGCCGCCCAGATCGATGGGTCCGGCGCTGGCACGTCATATTTGATAAGCTCATGCAGCTTAGGAAGATTGTAGTAGGGCACCATCGTGAACAGGTGATGCTCAAGATGGTAATTCATATTGAGATAGATGAAGCGGCTGATCGGGTTCATCAGCACAGTGCGTGTGTTCAAACGGTGGTCTGAGACATTCTCAGCCAACCCTAAATGCTGGAGAACCCCAGTCATAATGTGATGCCACGCGCCGTAAAGCCTGGGCAGGCCAACAATCATCAGCGGCAAGATCGATCCCATCCAAAGGCTCGCGCCGATCACTACCAAATAGATGGCCACCCAAATGCGCGCGACAAGATAAACCGATGCAACATCTTTCTTGGGGACATAGTTCTTTTCATCATCGGTCAGCCGCCCGCTGGCGTTTATGAGCATTCTGCGTCCCAGGTCGATCACATCCAAGAGGCCAAACAGATTGACCGTCAGCCGCAGTAAATCCGGCGGTCGCATCGCCACGATTTCGGGGTCTCTACCAACGATGATTGTGTCGGTATGGTGCCGCACATGACTGGCGCGCCAGACGGTCGGATTGCGCATCAGCATGAAGCTTGCAATCTGATAGACCACCGCGTTCATCCATGGGGTCTCAAAAGCCGTTTGGTGTCCACATTCGTGCCAGCGCGAGTCCGAGGCCGACCCATAAAGGACGCCATAGATGAGCCAAAAGGGTACAGACCACCAAGAGGGCCAAAGCCATACCGCGATGGCCGCCGATACACCCATCACACCCAGCCATATGAGCGTATCGCGCATCGCGATCTTGTCCGACTTCTGCCGAAGTTGCTGGATGGCAGCCGGGTCTATCTTCGGACGGTACCATCTTGGGTTCGCAAGGCCCGCATCTTTTGCCATCTGAGCCGATTCTCCAGTGAGTGTGTAATCTTTGGCCATGTGGGAAGCGTAATTTGCGCGTGGCGCCGTGTCTATGCCGTGTCTGTAGCGGCTCGGCTCCAGGATCACTGGCGCGAAGATAGAAAAAAGGGCCCGCGGGGTGGGGCCCTTTGAGGTTCGCCTTGGCGGCTCTTGGTATCGTGGCTGCTCGATAGTGTTTTGATGTTCTGCCTGTGTCCGCCTCAGCGTCGAGAGCACGCGCACGCGCTCCGGATCTTTTTGTGGGGCGGGCGCGTCCTTTTCCGGCGCCCTGCCCCGATACCGCGGGGATCAGCTACAGCCGGAGGTCGCCCCGCAGGTGTTGCACTTCATGCAGGTGCCGTTCCGTACGAGCGTGTAGTTTCCACACTCGCCACAGGGGTCGCCTTCATAGCCCTGCATCTTGGCTTTGGCGCGCAAATCCATGCTGAGTGTGGCGGTGCTGGTCTCCACGGCGGTGATGGCAGTGTCGTGTTCCAGACCGGCGTCGAGCGCAACCGCCCCCTGCCCGCCTTGCAGCACCATCAGTTCTTGCGGCAGGCGCTTGCGCAGATACCCGGTTGAACTGATTTGCTTCAGCACCTCCAGCGACTTGCTGGCCGAGGTTTCACTGACCGGCGCGATATTGTCGAGCTTGCCCTCGTCTTCGCCATCGCCAAGCTCGTCAAAGCTGTGCCCTTCGGGCGCGACATGGGCCAGATCGGTCCGATCAAGATAGCTCACCGCCAGTTCGCGGAAGATATAGTCGAGGATCGAGGTCGCGTTTTTGATCGAGTCGTTGCCCTGGACCATCCCGGCGGGCTCAAACCGAGTAAAGGTGAAGGCGTCCACAAACTCTTCCAGCGGCACGCCATATTGCAGACCGACCGAGACCGCGATGGCAAAATTGTTCATCATCGCCCGGAAGCCAGCGCCTTCCTTGTGCATGTCGATGAAGATCTCACCCAGAGAGCCGTCCTTATATTCACCCGTGCGCAGGTACACTTTGTGGCCGCCAACAATGGCTTTCTGTGTGTAGCCCTTGCGCCGCTCCGGCAGCTTCTCCCGCAGGGCCCGCACTTCTTTGATCACCACTTTTTCGATGACCTTCTCGGCCAGAATGGTGGCTTTTTCCTGCGGCGTGCCGGTCTCTAGGATCTCTGCGGCCTCGTCGTCGTCTTCTACGAGCGACGCAGCCAGCGGCTGGCTCAGCTTTGAACCATCCCGGTAAAGCGCATTGGCCTTGACGCCCAAAGACCAGCTGAGCTCATAGGCCGCCTGGCAGTCCTCGATCGTGGCGTCATTGGGCATGTTGATGGTCTTGGAAATCGCGCCAGAGATAAAGCTCTGCGCCGCGGCCATCATGTGGATGTGGCTTTCGACGCTGAGGAAGCGCTTTCCTTTCTTGCCGCAGGGATTGGCACAATCGAAGACAGGGTAGTCTTTGGGGTTGAGATGCGGGGCTCCTTCCAGAGTCATGGTCCCGCAGACATGGTCATTTGCGGCCTCGATTTGCTCGCGCGTGAAGCCCAAATGCGCCAGCATGTCGAAATTGGGATCGTTTAATTTCGCCAACGGGATGCCAAGGACATCGGTGCAGAACGACTCGCCCAGGGTCCATTGGTTGAAGACAAAGCGCAGGTTGAAGGCGGTGGGAAGCGCGGCTTCAATCTTGGCGATCTCATCGGGACCGAAGCCATGGCCTATCAGCGCGGTGTGATTGACACCCGCCGCATTGCCAAGCGTGCCATGGCCCACGGCGTAAGCGACGATCTCTTCGATCTCAGCACTGCCATAACCGAGTTTTGCAAGCGCCGCGGGCACCGAGCGATTGATGATCTTGAAATAGCCGCCGCCAGCCAACTTTTTGAATTTGACCAGAGCGAAATCAGGCTCGATGCCCGTGGTGTCACAATCCATCACCAGCCCGATCGTTCCGGTTGGGGCAATCACTGTGGCCTGCGCGTTGCGATAGCCGTGACGCTGGCCCAGTTCCAGCGCCTGATCCCAGGCCTCGCGGGCCAACTCGGTCAGGCGCGCGTCGGGACAGCCCGCAGCATCGAATGGCACTGGATTGACGTTTAGAGCCTCATAGCCGGCACCTTCGCCATAAGCCGCGCGGCGGTGGTTGCGGATCACTCGCAACATGTGTTCAGCGTTTTTGGCGTAACCCGGGAACGCACCAAGCTCTCCTGCCATTTCTGCAGAGGTCGCATAGGCGGTGCCGGTCATCACCGCGGTTAACGCGCCGCAGAGCGCCCGGCCCGCATCAGAATCGTAGCTCAGTCCCATATTCATCAAGAGCCCGCCGATATTGGCATAGCCCAGACCCAGCGTGCGAAATTCGTAGGATTGCTGCGCGATCTCCCGGCTGGGGAATTGCGCCATCAGCACACTGATCTCCAGTGTCACAGTCCAAAGACGCGTGGCATGCACATAGTCATCGGCTTGGAATTGCCCGTCCTGATAGAAGGTGAGCAGGTTCATTGAGGCCAAGTTGCAGGCGGTGTCATCAAGGAACATGTATTCCGAACACGGGTTCGACCCGCGGATTTCGCCATCCTCCTTACAGGTGTGCCAGCCATTAACTGTGTCGTGGAACTGTATGCCGGGATCGGCACAGGCCCAGGCGGCGTGGCCCACCTGCTCCCACAAATCGCGCGCTTTGATCGTCTTTGACACTTTGCCATCGGTCCGACGGATCAACTCCCAATCGGCATCATCACGCACCGCTTTGAGAAACGCATCCTTCACCCGCACCGAGTTGTTAGAGTTCTGCCCCGACACGCTGGCATAGGCTTCGCTATCCCAATCGGTGTCATAGGTCGGGAACTCGATGCTCTCATAGCCTTGCCGGGCATAGTCCAGCACGCGCTTGATGTAAGTCTCTGGGATCGCGGCTTTCTTGGCGCTGCGCACAGCCGATTTCAGGCCGACGTTCACCGCTGGATCATAGGCGGCCTCGGCCGCGCCATCCCAGTCGCGGATCGCCATGAAAATGCCGTTGAGCTTTTCCTGATGGGTTTTGGAGCCCGCAACCAAGCTCGCCACCTTCTGCTCTTCGACGACCTTCCAATTGATGAAGTCTTCGATATCAGGATGATCGGCATCGCAGATCACCATTTTGGCGGCGCGGCGTGTGGTTCCGCCTGATTTGATTGCCCCGGCTGCCCGGTCGCCAATTTTGAGGAACCCCATAAGGCCAGAGGATTTCCCACCGCCTGACAGCGCCTCGCCCTCACCACGCAAGCTCGAGAAATTGGTCCCAGTCCCTGAGCCATACTTGAAAAGTCGCGCCTCACGGACCCAAAGATCCATGATCCCGCCATCATTCACCAGGTCATCGGCCACAGATTGGATGAAACAGGCGTGGGGCTGGGGATGCTCATAGGCCGAGTCCGACTTGGTGAGCTTCCCGCTGCGGTAATCGACATAGAAATGCCCCTGGCTCGGGCCATCGATTCCATAAGCCCAATGCAGCCCGGTGTTAAACCATTGCGGACTGTTTGGCGCAGCGCGTTGCGTGGCCAGCATGTGGCGCATCTCATCGTAATAGGCTCGTGCGTCCTCTTCCGACGAGAAATAGCCGCCTTTCCACCCCCAATAGGCCCAAGCACCGGCAAGACGATCAAACACTTGAGTGGCTTTTGTTTCGCCACCGTAGCGCGCGTCTTCTGGCAACTTGGCCAACGCGGACTGGTCCGGCACAGACCGCCAAAGAAACTCTGGCACGCCCTTTTCGCGCACCTTCTTTAGATGCGCGGCAACGCCTGCTTTGCGGAAGTACTTTTGTGCCAGCACATCGCTGGCCACTTGGCTCCACGCGTCGGGCACTTCGATGCCTTCAAGTTGGAACACCAGCGATCCATCCGGATTCCGAATCTCCGATGTCGTCTGAGTAAAGCTCAGCGTGTCATAGGCGCCGCCGGTTTCGGTCGTAAATCTCCGCGCAATCTTCATGTCTCTGCCTCAGACTTTTTTTGGTCGTTTCATTGCGCACAACGATAGGGTCCGCTGCTAAAGCGGGGGGCCGATATCGTCCTGCGGTATATTGTGGGGCGCACTATATCTTGGGGTTTGCCGCCCTGCCCGACCTAGTAAGCGCACCAGATATGGTGGCGTCAACGAAAAATTTCTCAAAATATGCGAAAAGCTGGGCTTGACGTTTGATTGAACACACTTCTGCAAGCCCATGCGACTCAAAGCGTTACCGAGGCCTTAACGGCACACCGGTATTTCTAGCGATTTTAACCTTTTAGGCGATTGGGTGGGGATGTTGAGGAATTGGTCGGGGCGGCGAGATTCGAACTCACGACCCCCTGTACCCAAAACAGGTGCGCTACCAGACTGCGCCACGCCCCGACCTTGGCCGTCCCTACCGGTCCTGCGCGCAATTGAAAAGTCCAATCTTAAGGACAGGGCCACGCTGCGGCATCTGGATCAAAGGCAGGATGTTGCATCTGGTCACCGACGGCAAACCCGAAGGTCTCAGAGGTGCCGGCATTAACCTCAAGCACCGCCAACACTCGACCACGACTGGGAATCGTCGTTTCATCGAAGGGAATCGCATTCTCATGGATATTCGTGATGACCCCGGTCTTGTCGATAAAGATAAGATCCAACGGCAAGGGGGTGTTACGCATCCAAAAAGCGGCACGTTGCGGGCGTTCGAAAATAAACAGCATGCCAGCCGATTTGGGCATGTGTTCGCGATGCATCAGTCCTTGAGCGCGCTCGGCGTCAGTATCGGCAACCTCAACGGTGAACTTGGTCACACCCCAAGACCCGCGCAGTTTTACTTCATTTTCAACACAATCTGCGAGAGCGGGCGTTGCAAAAACAGCCCCGATCAGGAACAGGATCAGCGACGCAGAAGCTATTCGTCGGTGCGCAGGGCGAAATCCCAAGAGGTCACCATCGCCGCCATCAACCCTCGACGGCCTTCGACAACACGCACGCAAATTGCTTCTCCCGGTTGCAGGTCAGAAAGCCCTGACCGGCGCAGCACTTCGATATGAACGAAGATGTCGTCGGCCCGGCCAAATGCATTCGCAAAGCCAAAACCCTTTGATTTGTCGAACCATTTCACGCGGGCTGGTTCGAGCGGACCAGCTTCTTCCATCTCTCCGAAGCTCTGGGTAAAGCGCGGCTCTTCCTCATCTTCCTCCACTTCAGGGGGTTCGATGCGCAGCACCTCTATCGCTTGGCGGCCACGGGGTGTATCCAAAACCGCGACTTCAACAATTGCACCATCAGCAACAGAACTTTGACCAAAATTTCGCAAAACATTTGCATGAAGCAATATGTCTGTCCCACCACTATCGGCGACGACAAAGCCAAATCCCTTTGTCGGATCAAACCATTTCACATGGCCATGGACGAGCTGCCCTTCATCGTCTGTGGTCATTCGGTCCACGTACATGTTCAATGGGCATCCTCCTACCTCTCCCTGTTTGTAACACTAAAATGGCAAAGCCTGTGCTTGCAAGGTGAAAAAACGAGTATCGCCCTTAGAATTGATGATCTCCTAATTATGGATAAAGTCGTTTAATCTGCCAATCTTTTTCTGCACTTGCACGAGACCAACGGAAACGGTCATGCAGCCGAAAAGCGCCATCGGCCCAAAACTCCATCTCATTTGGTGTCAGCCGGAAGCCGCCCCAATGCGGTGGGCGCGGTGGACTGTCCCCGAAACGCTGGCGGGCAGCCTCGACTTTTTCCATCAATGTGGCACGGTCTTCGAGCGGTTGGGTTTGGTCCGACGCCCAAGCGCCGAGCCTGCTATCTAAGGCGCGCGTTTGATAATAGGCGTCAGACACCTCATCCGTGACCCGCTCAACACGGCCGCGACCGCGCACCTGACGGCCAAGCGATTTCCAATGAATGACAAATGCGGCTTTTCTATTTGTGTCTAATTCCCGTCCTTTTGCGCTATTGTAGTTTGTAAAAAAGACGATGCCATCGTCGTCCAATTGCTTCAAAAGCACGATCCGAACATTTGGCAGCCCGTCATTATCAACCGTCGCCAATGCCATCGCATTGGGATCATTGATCTCGGTTTTTGCTGCCGCCGCCATCCACTCTTCCAAAACGGAAAAAGGATTGTCCTGAGAAAATAATTCACCACGTTCCACTCTATCGTCTCCTGTTCGGGGCCTACCAATAACCGATCCGCCACGCCTAAGGTGTCTGCAAATCGGCCCGCCTTGATGCAGCGCAAGTGATCGCCTAAACCGCAACGACCGGAATGTGTGTGGGGTAGCGCTGATGTCAACGGGACTTATGCAAGGCAAGCGTGGCTTGATCATGGGTTTGGCCAATGACAAGTCAATCGCTTGGGGCATCGCGAAGGCCTGTGCTGCACAAGGCGCCGAGCTTGCCCTCGCCCATCAAGGTGGTCCCTTGGAAAAGCGCGTGCGTCCTTTGGCGGAGCAGCTTGGCAGTGACCTGATTTTGCAGTGCGACGTGTCAGACGCTGCCTCTATGGACCAGATGTTTGCCGATATCGCTGCCGCGTGGGATCGGCTCGACTTTGTTGTCCACGCCATCGGGTTTTCCGACAAAAACGAATTGCGCGGGCGCTATGTCGACACGACCCCTGAGAACTTCCGGATGACAATGGATATTTCGGTCTTCTCCTTCACCGAGATTTGCAGGCGGGCAGAGCCGTTGATGACCGATGGTGGGGCCTGCCTGACACTGACCTATTATGGCGCGGAAAAGGTGATGCCCCATTATAACGTCATGGGTGTAGCGAAGGCCGCGTTAGAGGCATCTGTCCGCTATCTGGCTGCAGATCTGGGGGAAAAGCAGATCCGGGTAAATGCGATCTCCGCGGGGACGATCAAGACTCTGGCGGCTTCGGGGATCGGGGACTTCCGCTACATTTTGAAATGGAACGAACTCAACTCGCCGATGCGCCGCAATGTCGACCAGGACGAAGTGGGGCGCTCCGCGCTTTACCTTTTGTCGGATCTTGGCTCTGGTGTCACTGGAGAGGTGCTTCATGTCGATGCAGGTTACCACATCGTTGGCATGAAAAATCCCGACGCCCCCGACATCGCAAAGGCGTGAAATCCCGTGGCCAGAAAGGACAGCGACCATGAGTGACCGGCTGCCCCATGAAAAGGGCTTCCATGTCAGCTGGGATCAAATTCATCGCGATGCGCGCGCATTGGCTTGGCGGCTCGATGGGCAAGGCCCTGAAAATGGCTTATGGCGCGGGATTGTTGCGATCACGCGCGGCGGGATGGCGCC
Organism: Pseudomonadota bacterium; assembly: GCA_038751255.1. GTDB lineage: Bacteria > Pseudomonadota > Alphaproteobacteria > Rhodobacterales > Rhodobacteraceae > JANSYP01. Next base: position 35,876 of record JBCDGN010000023.1, on the reverse strand, counting down.
AGCGATGATCGTGGCGCGCGAGTTAGATGTACGCGTGGTAGATACGATTTCGGTCAAATCCTATGACTATCAGGAACACAGCGATGCAGAGGTGCTGAAATCGCCCGATGCGGAGTTGATGCGCGATGGTTCCGGCATCCTGATCATTGATGATTTGGTCGATAGTGGAAAGACGCTCGCGCTGGTCCGGTCGCGTTACCCCAAGGCGCATTTCGCGACGGTCTATGCAAAACCCCAAGGCCGCGAGCAGGTTGACAGCTACATTACGGAAGTCAGCCAAGACACTTGGATTTTCTTCCCCTGGGACATGGCACTGCAATATGTCGAACCCTATCGCGGGCGCTAGTCACCCACTACGGATCGCCCCGGCGCTCAGCGGCACGACACCCCCGCCAGTTATGGAAGCGCGGCGCTGGCTTGAGGCACGCCCCGCAGGTGCAAAACCAGAACTCATCAATGTCAGCCAAGCTGCGCCTGCAGCTGCCCCGCCGGAGGGCTTGCGCATGGCCATGGCCGAAGCGCTTTTGCAGAACCCGGCATCGCATCTTTATGGGCCCGTGCTTGGGCTGCCCGCGCTGCGTCAGGCCTTGTCGGATCGCGAGCAAGAGATCTATCGGACCGACGCAGACACTGGCCCCGGCCCACAGCATGTGGCGATCACCGCGGGCTGCAACCAGGCTTTCTGCGCCGCATTGATGACCGTCGCCGCACCCGGAGATGACGTGATCATCCCGCTGCCTTGGTATTTCAACCACGCCATGTGGTGCCAGATGCAAGGGATCGGGATACAGACCCTGGAACCCGGTCCAGGCCTTCTGCCCGAACCAGAAGCTGCGGCGCGGCTTATCGGGCCGCGCACCCGCGCCATCGTGCTGGTCAGCCCGAACAATCCCGGCGGTGTGGCCTATTCCCCTACACTGATCCGGGGGTTTTTTGACCTCTGTCAACGCCACGGAATCGCGCTGATCCTGGATGAGACATATCGCGACTTTCTCGCTGCGGATGGACCGCCTCATCGGTTGTTCGACGATCCGCTCTGGGACCAAACGCTGATCCAGCTCTATTCCTTTTCAAAGGCCCACAGATTGACCGGGCACCGGGTGGGCGCGCTAATCGCAGGTTCATCGGTGTTGCGAGAGATTGAGAAGTTCCTCGACACCGTCACGATCTGTGCAAGTCAAGTTGGGCAGATTGGGGCGCTCTGGGGCCTGCGTCATCTGTCAGGGTGGTTGGCCAATGAGCGGCAGGAGATTCTGCACCGCGGTCGGCTTATGGCTACGCAGATCGCTCAACTGCCAGGATGGCAGCTTTTGGGCTGTGGCGCTTACTTTGCCTATTTGCGCCATCCTTTTGCGCTGTCCTCAGATAGTCTCGCGCCCAAGCTCGTGAGCGATGCCGGCATTCTCTTGCTACCGGGCACCATGTTTCGCCCAGAAGGAGATGCGCAAGCCGCGCGAGAGTTGCGCATCGCTTTTGCCAATATCGACGCCGAGGGTATCACGGCCTTGTGCGCGCGGCTCAAAACGCTCGAGATGCAACTTGCCCCGGTCTCTGCAAGCCACTAGACCATCGCGGACATTCAGCGGGGGGCATCATGGCGGCCAAGGCAAAAAACTCGATCTCCAATGTCTTGGTTTGGATCATTCTGATCTTGCTAATTGTCGCTTTGGCTGGCTTTGGCGTGTCTGGGTTCGGCGGCAATATCCGCTCTGTCGCGGCGGTGGGCGAAAGCGAAGTTGACGTCAATAATTACGCCCGCGAACTGCAAGGCCAGTTATCGCAAATCTCGCAGGCCCGTGGCGACACCATGGGCATCCAAGAAGCGCAAAGCCTCGGGTTGGATCGCTTAGTGCTCCAAAACTTGCTGACGCAAGCGGCCTTGAACGAAAGCGCGCGGCTTGCGGGGCTATCTGTCGGCGACACCACCGTCAGCGAACAGATATTGGCGCTGCCAAATTTCACCGGGCCCGATGGTAGTTTTGACCGTCAATCCTACGAATTCGCCTTGGACAATGCTGGCCTGACGGTGTCTCAATTCGAAGAGAGCATCCGCCGCGACGTGTCGCGTTCGTTGATGCAAGGTGCCGTAACCGCGGGGCTGACGGCACAGCCCGCCTTTGTGAACGCCATCTACAGCTTCGTCGGGGAAGAGCGCGGGTTCAGCTATGCCGTGCTTGGCGAGAGCGATCTGGAAAGCCCGCCACCGGCGCCTGACGCTGCAGCGATTGAAACATACTACGAGGCCAATCCAGCAGAGTTTACCACGCCGGAAACCCGCAGCATCACCTATGCGATCCTTACTCCCGATATGCTCGCCGATCAGGTTGATCTTGACGAGGACGCGCTGCGCGTTCTCTACGAAGAGCGTTCCGCTGACTATAACCGCCCTGCAATGCGCATTGTTGACCGCTTGGTCTTTGCGGATCAGGCCGACGCAGAAGCCGCCAAGGCGTCGATCGATGCTGGCGACACGAGCTTTGACACCTTGGTTGAAGACCGCGGGCTTACGCTGTCGGATGTGGAACTCGACACCGTCACCGAAGAGGACTTGGGCGGTGCCGGGCCCGAAGTTTTCGCGCTGGATGACCTGGGCGTGGTCGGACCTTTGCCTACAGATTTGGGCCCTGCGCTCTTTCGCGTGAATGCGATCCTCACAGCTCAGGTAACCAGTTTTGAGGACGCGCTGCCGGAACTGCGCGAGATCCTCGCAAATCAGCAGGCACGTCGCCTGATCGAAGATGAGATTGACCCGCTTGACGATTTGCTGGCTGGGGGCGCCACACTAGAAGAACTGGCCGATGAAAGCGATATGGAGATTGGTCAGCTGGATTGGATGCCCGGCATGATCGAGGGCCCTGCGCTATATGGCAATTTCCAAGTCTTGGCCGCCACAGTCGGGAGCGATGATTTCCCCGAGATTGGAACCTTAGAAGATGGTGGAATCTTCGCCCTGCGACTTGATTCTGTGAATCCGCCTCAGCTTCTGCCGCTCGAGGAGGTACGGGACGAAGCCGAAGCCGGAGCGCTTGCAGAGGCGATCAAAACCGCACTCGGTGACCAAGTTGAAGCCTACAAGTCCAGGCTGGAATCGGGCGAGGATTTCCCCAGCCTCGGGCTCACCGCCACAATCCAGCCGGGTGTGACGCGCAACGATTTTCTTGAGAATTTGCCAGAAACCCTGCTCCCAGGTCTCTTCGATGCAGAACAAGGCGACATCCTGATCGTTGAAGGGACTGATACGCTCTATCTGGTCAGATTGGATTCGGTGATCCCACCGGACCTTGGCGATCCCACCACCGCCGCAATCCGAGAGCGTCTAAACGGTGAAATCGCCAGCGCGATGGCGCAAGATTTGTTGTCGCAATTCGCGCGCGCGGTTCAAGCGGAGGCTGGCATCAGCGTCAACGATGCTGCGATTGCCGCCGTTCATACCCAACTGCCATGAGCCTCACGCCTGATTTCGACAGGTTCCGCGCGGGCTATGAGGCGGGGAAGAACCAACTCGTCTATACCCGCCTTGCGGCCGATCTCGACACCCCAGTGTCGCTGATGTTGAAGCTGTCCGATGCCGGGCGCGACAGCTTCGTCTTGGAGTCGGTAACCGGCGGTGAGGTGCGGGGGCGCTACTCGATCATCGGGCTGAAACCCGATCTGATCTGGCGGTGCCGGGGCGACAAGGCAGATTTGAACCGTCAGGCTCGGTTCGACCCAGACGCATTTGAACCCCAAACCGCCAAACCTCTGGAAAGCCTCAGAGGCTTGATCGCCGAAAGCCGGATTGAGATGCCTGAAGGGCTGCCCGCGGCCTCCGCCGGGCTCTTTGGGTATCTCGGCTATGACATGATCCGCCTGGTGGAACACTTGCCCGATATCAATCCCGACCCGTTGGAGCTGCCCGATGCAATCTTGATGCGGCCATCGGTCGTCGCCGTGCTTGATGGCGTCAAGGGCGAGGTGATCATCGTCTCTCCTGCCTGGGCAAGCGCCGGGCAATCGGCCCGCGCGGCCTATGCTCAAGCGGCAGAACGGGTCAGCGATGCCTTGCGCGATCTGGAACGGCAGCCTGCCGGTGAGGGGCGGAGCCTCGGCGCCCCTGCCCCCGCCGAGGCGCCGGTGTCAAACTTCTCCAAACCCGACTATTTGGCGGCAGTGGAGAAGGCCAAAGACTATATTCGCGCAGGCGATATCTTTCAGGTTGTCCCGGCGCAGCGTTGGACGCAAAGTTTTACCCTGCCACCCTTTGCGCTTTACCGCTCGCTCAGGCGCACCAACCCCTCGCCGTTTATGTTTTACTTTAATTTCGGCGGGTATCAGATCATCGGCGCGAGCCCTGAAATTCTCGTGCGCGTCTTCGACCGTGAAGTGACCATCCGTCCCATCGCAGGCACGCGTCCTCGCGGCTCGACCCAAGAAGAGGATCGCGCCTATGAGGCCGATCTTTTGGCAGATCCCAAAGAACGCGCCGAGCATCTGATGCTGTTGGATCTGGGGCGCAACGATACCGGCCGGGTCAGCAAAATGGGAACTGTTCGTCCGACGGAACAATTCATCATCGAACGCTATTCTCATGTGATGCACATAGTCAGCAATGTTGTGGGCGAGCTTTCTGAAGATCACGATGCTTTGTCCGCCTTGTTGGCGGGTCTGCCCGCCGGCACAGTCTCTGGCGCCCCGAAAGTTCGTGCTATGGAAATCATCGATGAGCTTGAGCCCGAGAAACGCGGCGTTTACGGCGGCGGTGTCGGGTATTTCGCGGCCAATGGCGACATGGATATGTGCATCGCGCTCAGAACCGCCGTGGTGAAAGATCAAAACCTCTACATTCAAGCTGGCGGCGGAGTTGTCTATGACAGCGATCCTGAAGCCGAATGGCAGGAAACGGTGAACAAAGCCCGCGCGATCAGGGCCGCCGCCGAGGACGCCGCGCGCTTTTCTGGAAATCGTTAAAACTGTGCAGTGCTAACCACCGAATGCGTCGCTGAGGGACGCCGGGGCAAAGCTCGTTTCTTGCCCCCAACCCTGGAGCGTCGCCGCATCCAGTTCGACTGCCACCAGTCCATCTCTCTCTGCTCGGGCGCTAATGCGGACCAAATCCATTGGTGTCGGCACTGTTCTGAGCTGAGTATAAATGGGCAAGACGCGGTGGTCGTGCGTAGCCAAAAGATCGATTAAGTCAGGCTCAACGCCTGGCGGGAGAACCAAAGGCAGGTCCCTTATCTCAGGACGATTGAGGAGTGGTGCCAACAGCGGCGCTGACCAGGCGGGGCTTTCCGCAACCAAAAGAGCCGCCGGTTTTGTCTGGGCGTCGCGCAACTCTGCCAAAAAAAGCGCGAGCGCTTCTGGATCATTCGGCGGCGGTAGACTGACCAGCTCGGCGCCGGTGTCTGGCGCCCCTATCGGCGTCACCCAAGATGGAAGTTCGCCATCCGGAGTTGCACGCGCAATCCAAAGGATCATCGGCGGGCGCAGAATTCCTAGGATTTCCGATGGATCCGCCCGTGTCGCGGTTGGGGGCCTCGGCCCAGCCGGTGGAGTTGTGTCGTTGAGGCGAACGGGTGTCGGAGCCTTTGGCGGGACCGCAGCGCGCCTCACCGGGCTGCTCTGCATAACCGGATCTGGCGTTGTAAAAGCAACGGGACCCAGTTCTGCGTCGGAGGCAAACCGTGTCGCCTGCGGTGGCGCTGCGGCAAGTCGAGTGGTTTCAATCGCTTTTGCAGGTACTCCCGCGAATTCCAGACGGGTTGGCGATAAACGCTGAAGCTGCCTGGTGATCGGCCGCAAGTCGACTGTTACAGGTTCAAAAGCCGCTGGGTCAGGCCGAAACCTCGTTGGGGGCACAAAGATCTCAATGTCATCCAGGTCAATGGCCCGCGGGTCTGGGGGGTTCCTGAGCCGCGCCACAGCGCGAAGGTGTGGGGCTTCTCCCAAACTGCTCAGATCAGGGGCACGTTCAGGTGCTTGTGTGAGCCCCGCCATTGCGCGCAGACGATCGCGCGCTGCGGGCGAGGTTGCGAGCTGTGACAGACTTGGCAGTGGCGGCTCTTCTGGACCGGGCGCGGCCGTAACAACGCGTCCATCGGGCGGCGGTGGGGCAAGTGGTGCAGCGATGGGCTCAGGGCTCGCATCGGGTGGCAGCTCTGCCTCAGGCCAGTCCACCACAGCAACCTGCAGCGCGAGCACCGCAAGGCTGATCCCGCCGATAAGCAGTCCCATGAAGCTGCCGAAAAGAACCGCGCGTGCCACCTGCCTAATACCTCTGACGCTCGTAATGTCGCCTTGCTCTTGTGGGTCGCCTCTTGACCACCCTGGTTCGACCTGAGCATACCGGCAGAATACGGGGGTAATCCACTAGCTTCATGATCCTTTTGATCGACAATTACGACAGTTTCACTTGGAACTTGGTCCATGCCCTGGGAACAACCGGTGCGGTTGAGCGCGAGATCAAGGTCCATCGCAACGATCACATCGATGTGCAAGCCGCAATGGCGCTGCGGCCAGAGGCCATCGTCCTGTCGCCAGGGCCGTGCGATCCAGATCGCGCGGGCATTTGCCTGGCCCTGACGCTTGCCGCTGCGGAGACCAACACTCCGCTCTTGGGCGTTTGTCTTGGACATCAGACCATTGGCCAAGCCTTTGGCGGTCAGGTCAGCCGCTGCCACGAGATCGTCCATGGCAAACTCGGCGAGATAAATCACCAGGGCAAGGGCGTTTTTGTGGGACTTCCCGCGCCGTTGCAGGCAACTCGATATCATTCGCTCATTGTGGATCGAGAGAGCCTGCCAGAGACCCTTGAGGTAACGGCGGAGCTCTCCGACGGGACCATCATGGGGCTGCGACATCGAAGTCTGCCCATCGAAGGTGTCCAGTTTCACCCTGAAAGCATTGCCTCGGAACATGGGCGTGAGATGCTGCGCACATTCCTCGACAACATCCCGGTGCCAGCATGAGCGACGCCCTAAAACCTTTTATCGCGGCTGCAGCAGAGGGTCCTCTTTCTCGCCAAGAGGCAGAGGCCGCCTTTCAAATCCTGTTCGACGGCGCGGCCACCCAAAGCCAGATCGGCGGGTTCCTGATGGCGTTGCGCGCGCGCGGAGAGACGGTGGAGGAATATGCCGCCGCCGCCGCTGTGATGCGCAAGAACGCGGTGCCTGTGAAAGCGCCCAAAGGCGCTATCGATATCGTGGGCACTGGTGGAGATGGCAAAGGCACGCTTAACATCTCAACAGCGACCGCTTTTGTCGTCGCTGGGGCAGGTGTGCCCGTGGCCAAACATGGCAACCGCAACCTCAGTTCCAAATCAGGCGCTGCGGATGCACTTGGTCAGATGGGTGTCGGCGTGATGGTGGACGCGCCGGTGGTCGAAGCCGCGCTCAAGGAAATCGGCATCGCCTTCATGATGGCGCCGATGCACCATCCGGCGATCAAGCATGTCATGCCCAGCCGCACGGAACTTGGGACAAGAACGATCTTTAACATTCTGGGCCCACTCACCAATCCCGCTGGCGTGAAGCATCAACTCACAGGGGCCTTCGCCCCAGATCTAATCCGCCCCATGGCAGAAACTCTCGGTCAACTTGGCAGTGAGCGCGCCTGGTTGGTCCATGGCGCTGATGGCACCGACGAGATCTCTATCGCTGGCACCACATTTGTGGCCGCGCTGGAAGATGGTGTGGTCACTGAGCGCGAGCTTCACCCCGAGGATGCCGGACTGCCAGTGCATCCGTTTGAGGAGCTGCTTGGCGGCACACCGGAAGAAAACGGCAAGGCGCTTGAGGCGCTTTTGAAGGGCGCGCCCGGCGCCTATCGCGACGCGGTTGTTTTCAACGCCGCAGCCGCGTTGGTGATCGTTGGATTTGTCGATGATCTCAAATCTGGGGTCGAACAGGCCCGCATGTCGATCGATAGCGGTGCCGCGCTGAGAAAAATCACCGATCTTGTGAGAGCCACTTCTCAACCGCTGTAAGCCGGATCAAAAATGAGACGAAGTTAACCTTCTCGTCACAGACTGAGCTGGAGTGTTGCGTTCATCATTGCTGAGCGCTCCAAAGCACACCCGACATTTGCGTCTGAAGGCGCGGCAATCGCCTTTGCGCGCCCCGGATACTCGAACCATAGAAGAGCTCGGCTGAGTTTGACCTTCAGAGCATTGACCCAAAGTTTTGTGCCCCGTTTGAGCCTAGACGCGTTGATGCGGGGAATTTGAAACTTCACAGCTGACGTAAAAGAGGACTTCCGGGGTCGTGACCGGACCACTCAAGGCACGTGAAACCGCCATGATAAAGATGGCGACCACATTTCGCACGAAAGGCGCGTTCATCTTCCAAACTCTGGTGTTCTGGGGCTCAGAAATCAGCTGAGGTCTGATCCCCATTGTGGTGACCTTCGCAGTTTAGACCTTGTATTCGTGCGCCGCGAAGATCCGGGCGGCGAGACATACCCGAGACGCGGATCAATACCGCCCGACCTGCAAGCATATTTGACTCGTGAAATCGATTGTGTCGGTTAGGTGCTCTGCGATGGGACAAACCGGGGAAGTTACACTGCTACAGTCTCTCGAGACTATTTCTACCAGACGGTCATGCACCGACGGGGCTGGTTGGTGGCATCATCCGCCGCGCAAAGCCCGCTTCCCCACATTGTTTGGATCGCCTATAGCGCTTTTATGAAAGAATTTTTGGCCTGTGCATCCCATCCGGTAGGAGAGATCTTGACCCAACTGAGCATTCACTTCGTGCGAGGCCATCATAGGAGCAGTGCGCAGCTTGATACCGCGCAAAAAAGGGAGCGGGCATGACCGACACACCAACCGTTCTGGAAAGGATCCGGGCCTATAAGCTTGATCATGTCGCCGCTTGCAAAGAGGCAACGCCGCTGTCGAAGCTTGAGGCAAAGGCCCGGGCAGCGCCGCTTCCTCGGGGCTTTCACAAGCGGCTCCGAGCAGGGGTCCAGAATGGCTATGCGTTGATCGCCGAGATCAAAAAGGCGAGCCCCTCAAAAGGTCTTATACGGGCCGATTTCGACCCTCCCGCGCTCGCCAGATCCTATGAACTTGGTGGGGCGACCTGTCTTTCAGTTCTAACCGATGTGCCCTCATTTCAAGGCGATGACACCTACCTCACCGCCGCGCGGGATGCCTGCAACCTGCCGGTGTTGCGCAAGGATTTTATGCTCGACACCTATCAAGTGACCGAGGCCCGCGCCCTTGGTGCTGATGCGATCCTTATCATCATGGCGATGGTTGATGATAGTCTGGCCAATGAACTGGAAAGCGCGGCGAAGACCTGGGACATGGATGTCCTGATCGAGGTCCACAGCCGAGAAGAACTCGAACGGGCCCAACGTCTGTCCTCGCCCCTCATTGGCATCAACAACCGCAATTTACACAGCTTTGAAACGACACTCGACACGACGCGGACCCTGGCCAAACGCGTGCCCGCGGACTGCTTGATTATCTCGGAGTCTGGACTGAACACGCCAGAGGATCTTGCCGAATTGGCCCGCTACGGAGTGCGCGCTTTTCTGATCGGCGAAAGCCTCATGCGTCAAGAAAATGTCGAAGCCGCGACACGCGCCATCCTAAGCGACCCCCTGACCGGGATGGACACGCGGTGAGCGGCCTGACCCATTTCGATGGCAAAGGCGACGCCCATATGGTCGATGTCTCCGACAAAGACATCACTGACAGGATCGCTGTGGCCGAAGCCCAAGTGCAGATGACCGCAGAGACCCTCGCGGTGATCACTGAAGGCCGCGCCAAGAAGGGCGATGTCCTGTCGGTGGCCCGGATTGCCGGGATCATGGGGGCTAAAAAAACTTCTGAACTGATCCCGCTTTGTCATCCGTTGCCCATCACCAAGGTTGCGGTTGAACTCACGGCCGAGCCCTCTCTGCCAGGTGTCCGAATTGAGGCCACCGTGCGCACCACGGGCCAAACCGGGGTAGAGATGGAGGCGCTGACCGCGGCCTCGACTGCAGCACTGACACTCTACGACATGGTCAAATCGGTGGAAAAAAGCATGGTCATCACTGGGATCCGGCTGCTGAAAAAAGACGGGGGCAAGTCAGGTCTTTATCAGGCGGCGCCATGATTTCCGTCGCTGAGGCGCTGGATCATCTTTTTGCTCTTGTCAGCCCGCTTGGCACTGAATCTGTCCGGCTCAGCGATGCCGCAGGTCGGGTGTTGGCAGAAGACGCGCTGGCGACACGCGATCAGCCGCCCTTCGCAGCCTCAGCCATGGATGGCTATGCTGTGCGCGATGCGGACGCCCGCCCTGGGGCGCGGTTCCAGGTTGTCGGCGAAGCTGCGGCAGGTCACCGTTTCGCAGGCGCAATCGCAGCCGGAGAAGCCCTGCGCATCTTTACCGGAGCGCCGCTTCCCAGTGGGGCCGATCGCATAGTCATCCAAGAGGACGTGGTGGCCCAAGGCGACCATATTGAAATTACTGAAAACCTCAGCCCAGAGAGCTATGTACGCCCCGCGGGATCGGATTTCGCGGTGGGCGACAGGTTGGCGGCGCCGCGGGCGCTGACCCCGGCCGAGATCACGCTGCTCGCCTCGATGAATCTCTCCCAAGCAAGGGTCTTTCGCCGTCCGGATGTTGCAATTATAGCGACAGGAGATGAATTGGTGATGCCGGGGGAGACCCCACGGGACGACCAAATCATTGCCTCCAACAGTTTTGGGCTGAAGGCGCTTTTGGAAAAGGCCGGCGCGACCTGCCGGGTTTTGCCCATTGCGCGCGACACGCTGCCAGCGCTTGAAACGGTGCTTGGTGCGGCTGCCGACGCCGATCTGATTGTGACAACCGGCGGGGCCTCTGTGGGGGATCATGATCTGCTTGGAAATCAAGCGGAAAGGCTGGGGCTTGTCCGGGACTTTTATAAGGTCGCGATGCGACCAGGCAAACCTCTGATGGCAGGGCGGATCGCAGGTGCACCGCTGGTTGGCCTGCCCGGAAACCCTGTATCTTCAATAGTTTGCGGCACGATCTTCGTGTCTCCACTAATCCGGCGACTGCAAGGGTTGCCCGCGGAACCCTGCGTGCGCGAACGCGCGTATCTTGCCGAAGACATCCCTGCCAACGGCCCACGGGAACACTATGCCCGCGGGCGTGTCGACGCCGAGGGCGCGGTTATTTTTGCTCGTCAAGACAGCAGTCTCGTGACGGTCCTTGTCGAGGCCAATGCCTTGATCGTACGGGCTCCCCATGCCCCAGCAGCCCCAGCGGGCTGCCCCATTGAATTCATTAGAATTTAATCGCTAGAGTTGACACAAAGCGTGAACGCATCTAGAACATAGGCAAAACAGGGGCCGAGCAGCCCTGACATAAAAAGGTGCGCTAATGCTGACTAAGAAACAGCTGGACCTCCTTGAGTTCATCCATACCCGGGTCCAAGCCGACGGGGTTCCCCCCTCATTCGATGAGATGAAAACCGCCCTAGATCTGCGGTCAAAATCTGGCATTCATCGTCTGATCACCGCACTGGAAGAACGCGGGTTTATCAGACGGTTGGCCCATAAAGCTCGCGCGATTGAGATCGTGAAGCTGCCAGATGCGTTGGAAACATCAGGATTTGTCCCAAGGGTCATTGACGGCGATCGTGATGACAGCCCCAGCGTTCCGGGTGAGGCTCGGGATGTGACTGCAGACGGCGCGATCACCTTGCCATTGATGGGCAAAATCGCCGCCGGTGTGGCGATTGAGGCCATCCGAGAGGTTGAGCGCAACGTCACTGTGCCCGCCGAGATGTTGTCTTCCAGTGGCAATCACTTCGCGCTTGAGATCAAGGGCGAGTCTATGATCGAAGCTGGGATCAATGATGGCGATGTGGTGGTGATCAAACAGGGCAACGCTGCCGAAAACGGCGATATCGTGGTCGCTTACGTGGATTCAGCTCAAGCGACTTTGAAGAAATACATCCGCAAGGGCGACCGGATCTGGCTGGAACCCTGCAATTCCGATCCTGAATATAGCCCAATCATCCGCCGCGCCGGACAGGTGCAAGTGATGGGACGACTGGTCGGTCTGATCCGAACCTACTGAGCCATGCCCTCAGGCAAGAACGGATCAGAAGCGAAGTTTGAAACACTGTCACTGAGCCGCGGCGCTGCCAGCGCGTCGGCGTGGTGTTTGCCACTCCGGCGGTGACCAAAGCCTTTGGCCTACCGTGTCGCGCACCGAGGTGACCCTTAGCGCGCCAGCCTCCGTCCAATTCAACGCGACCGCCCCTGTCAGCGCAAGTGATGCTGGATCAAACACGAGACAAGGCCCGGTATCGTCGAGGTTTTCCTGTGAAATCGTGACGCTGCCTTCCACGCAGAGCGGTGTCTTGTCTTTGTTGCCTTTCAGCTTGATCTCATGGTTTTCTAGGCGTGGCGTGGCAGCGCTCCAGCGATCGAAAGCTTCTTCTCGGGTGGCGGGATCACCGTCATTTTCCAACCAAGAGAGCGCTGTAAAACCATTGCCGCGATCTCGGTTTAACGCACGCCCCTCGGGCGTCATCACGCCGACGAGCTTGGCGTCTTCCGAGATAAGCAGCGCGGGGCGTGGGGTCACCGCCCAAAGCCCAAATGCCAGCACCATTGGGACAAGTCCGATAAAGCGACCTCTGCCTTGCCAGAGCATAGCCACCAACGCCCCGAAAGCCACCAGTGCCAGAATACCTCCAGGGGGGGCTTGCACATACCGAACCGCACCGGGCCAAGTCGCCAAACTGTCCGCGATGGCCAAGATCAGCGCGATGCCTTGCCCCATGATCCAAAGACCGACACCTTCGAGCCCAAAAGGCGAAAGCAGTGCCGCAAAAACCGCCGCCGGCATGACCAGTGAGCCCATCAAAGGGACGGCCATCAAATTCGCAAAAAGACCATAGCTTGCAGAGGTGTTGAAATGCGCCATGCCAATCGGTGCTGTTGCGAGCCCCGCCACCGCAGAAGAAACGACAAGAGCCCCTAAGGGTCGTAGACGTCGCTGCACAGGATTTGGCAGAAAGTTCCGCTCTGCGATCAACTCTCGGTTTTCGCGCAAACGTCCGAAGACAAAGACCAAACAGGTGGTTGCGGCAAAGGACATCTGAAAACCAGGTCCCAACAAAGCCTCTGGTCGCAGCAAAAGGATGATGACGGCGGCCACCGCGACGGCGCGGAGGCTTAGAGCGCGTTTATCCAAGAGAATTGCGCAAAGCATCACCGATACCATGACAAAGGCGCGCTGTGTGGAAACATTGCCGCCGGACATCGCCAAATACGCTGCCGCGGCCATAAGCGCGCCGCAAGCAGCCCATTTTTTGCTGTTTATCCGCAAGGCAATCGGTGGAACCAGCGCGATCGCTCCGCGAAGGAAAGCAAAGACCACTGCCGTCAGAAGGCCCATATGGAGTCCCGAAATCGCGAGGAGATGCGCCAGATTGGTGTCACGCATCGCATCAATCGTCGGGCGCGACAGGGCCGAGCGATCCCCGGTCAGAACAGCGGCTGCGAAGGCACCGCGCTGACCCGGCAATGTGTCAATAACATGCGCAGAGAGGTCCCTGCGAAATTGCTGCAGCGCGATCCAGGCCCCGCCCTCCACCGGCGCGAGGCCCATGACTGGCGTGCGGCTATAGCCCACTGCTCCAATTTGCTGAAACCAGGCGTGCCTGCGAAAATCGAAGCCGCCAGGCTCAACGGGTCCGCGCGGCGCCGAAAGATGTGCTGTCACCATCACCCGTTTGCCGGGGTCGAGCGCGGTATTGAGCGTTGCATCACCATGAAGTGAGACGCGCACCCGCTGCGGGGTTTTGTCCGGATCGACCCGTGACAAGCGCACCCGGTCCATCAACAACCTTGGCTTGTCGCTGATAGAGCGATCTATGGACAGCACCCGCCCCTCGACCGGCCCATAGTAGCGAAAGTCCAGCATTGGGGCCGCCATCGCGTGCGCGCGCCACGCAGCAACTGAGAAGCCAGCAAGGATCAAGAGACCCGCCGCGATCAGTACCTTGGTTTGTTCATCCGCGACCCTGAGCCAGGCGCTCAACCCCAAAAATACCGCCAGAAAACCTGCAAAAAGGCCCAAGCCGGGCTCCACAGGCAAGGCAAAATAGCCACCTATCCCGCATGCCAGACACACCGGAACCCAGCAAAACAGATGTCCGCGTTGACGGTCGATCAGGCCGCCCAATGTCATTTTCCAGGCTCCAACGGTGCTTCGTCCTAAGCCGCGCGCCAACATCGGGCATTCTTGGTTACGGAGAGCTTAATGGCCCGGGCCGATGGGTTTACGGGACCCCATGGAGCTTCTAAACCCCGCGCAAAGTGTCAGGAGTATGCCTATGAGCGACCGTCCGGTGGTCACACGTTTCGCCCCTTCGCCCACAGGGTTTCTTCATATCGGTGGGGCGCGCACCGCTTTGTTCAATTGGCTCTATGCGCGTGGTCGTGGTGGCAAATTCCTTCTTCGGATTGAGGACACGGACCGCGCGCGGTCGACCCCTGAAGCGACCCAGGCCATTTTGGAAGGGCTCGCATGGCTTAAGCTTGATCACGATGGTGACGCGGTCAGTCAGTTCGAGCAAGCCGACCGCCATGCGGAGGTTGCCCGGGAGCTTCTCAGCAAGGGATCTGCGTACAAGTGTTTCTCGACGCAGGAAGAAATTGCCGCGTTTCGAGAGGCGGCGCGAGCTGAGGGCCGCTCAACACTGTTTCACTCACCCTGGCGAGACGCGGATCCTGCAGAACACCCGGACGCGCCTTACGTCATCCGAATCCGCGCTCCACTCGATGGCGAGACCGTCGTGGAGGACGCGGTGCAAGGCCGGGTGAGCTGGCGCAATCACGAACTGGACGACATGGTCCTACTGCGCTCCGACGGCACACCAACCTACATGCTCGCCGTGGTCGTTGATGATCACGATATGGGGGTGACCCATGTAATCCGGGGCGATGATCATTTGGCGAACGCCGCGCGGCAGAGTTTGGTTTATCGCGCCATGGGCTGGGACATTCCAGTTTTCGCCCATATCCCGCTGATTCACGGGCCCGATGGCAAGAAACTTTCTAAGCGACACGGAGCGCTCGGCGTCGAAGAGTACCGAGACATGGGTTATGTCATTGACGGCATGCGCAATTACCTCGCGCGGCTGGGCTGGAGCCATGGCGATCATGAAGTTTTCACGACAAAACAGGCGCTGGAATGGTTCGATCTGTCGGGGATTGGAAAGGCGGCAGCCCGGTTCGATTTCAAGAAGCTAGAGAATGTCTGCGGCCAACACCTTGCGATGACTGCAGATGCAGAACTTTTGGATGAACTTCGGGGGTTTTGGCAGGCCACAGGGCAGCAAAAACTTGACGATTGGCAGTGGGCGAGACTAGACGCCGCGCTTTACTGCGTCAAAGATCGCGCGAAGACACTTCCGCAACTCATTGATAAATCACATTTTGCGATCGTAAATGCGCCAATCGACCGAGACGAGAAATCGCAAGCGGCGCTCGATGATGTATACAAGAGTATACTCGCCGAATTGACGCCGCACCTGCAAAATGCTAGCTGGTCGCGAGACGCTTTGGAGGAGTGTATCGGTTCTTTTGCAAAGACAAAGGAATTGAAATTTGGGAAATTGGCACAGCCTCTTCGGGCTGCGCTTGCCGGTCGCACCGCAACCCCAAGCGTATTTGATATGATGCTCGTCATTGGTCGGGAAGAAACCATAGCCCGTCTGACAGATGCCACAAAGTGAGGCCGCCCGGACCAATCCTGGCGCGGCCCGCCACAGAAACGACCCACGGTCCTGCCTCTGTGTGGACCCGATATGGAGGGACTGATGCCAGACACCACGCAACCCACCCAAACCGCGACGCTTTCCTACAAGGACAAATCTCTCGAACTGCCGATCTATTCGCCCACCGAAGGGCCAGACGTGCTCGACATCACAAAGCTCTACGCGCAGGGCGATGTCTTTACCTACGACCCAGGCTTCACATCTACGGCGGCTTGCGAAAGCACCATTACTTACATTGATGGCGACGCAGGCGTTCTGCTCCATCGTGGCTATCCCATTGGTCAGTTGGCGGAGAAAAGCCACTATTTAGAGGTGTGCTACCTCCTGCTTTACGGTGAACTGCCCACGGGCCCCCAGCTTGAAGATTTTGAGTCTCGGGTCACCAACCACACCATGCTGCACGAGCAGATGCGCAATTTCTTCTCTGGTTTCCGCCGGGATGCGCATCCGATGGCGATTATGGTCGGCGTGGTCGGTGCAATGTCGGCCTTCTATCACGACTCAACGAACATCCATGATCCTTGGCAGCGCGAGGTCGCCTCGATCCGACTGATCGCGAAAATGCCGACAATCGCGGCTTGGGCGTTTAAGTATCACCAAGGGCAGCCTTTCGTTTATCCACGAAATGATTTGGACTACGCGTCGAACTTTTTGCGCATGTGCTTCTCGGTCCCAGCGGAGGACTATGAAATCAACCCGATCCTGTCGCGCGCGATGGACCGGATTTTCACTTTGCATGCCGATCACGAACAGAACGCGTCGACCTCGACCGTCCGGCTTGCCTCTTCTTCCGGGGCGAACCCCTTTGCCTGTATCGCTGCGGGCATCGCCTGTCTTTGGGGCCCCGCCCATGGCGGTGCGAACCAAGCCTGCCTGGAAATGCTGCGCCAGATCGGCACACCGGATCGAATTCCCGAGTTCATCGCGAAAGCGAAGGACAAGGATGATCCTTTCCGTCTGATGGGCTTCGGCCACCGGGTCTATAAGAACACCGATCCGCGTGCGAAGGTGATGAAGCAGTCCGCCGATGAAGTGCTCGACCTTTTGGGAATTCACAACAACCCAACACTTCAAGTGGCCAAAGAGCTAGAAGCGGCAGCGTTGAACGACCCCTACTTCATCGATCGCAAGCTCTTCCCGAACGTGGATTTTTACTCGGGCATCATCTTAGAGGCCATGGGCTTCCCGACCTCCATGTTCACGCCGATCTTCGCGCTGTCACGGACCGTGGGCTGGATCAGCCAATGGAAAGAAATGCTGGCGGATCCAGCGTTGAAAATTGGCCGTCCGCGCCAGCTCTATATGGGCGAAAGCCAACGCGACTATGTCAATGTCGAAGACCGCTAAGACTTAGGCGTCATAAAATCTTAAAACCGCGCCGTTTTGGTGCGGTTTTTTTCTAACCCTCGCTGGTCACTCTGACGTGTGCGTCCGGCTTCTGAGCCAAAGATAAAGCGGCAGACCGCAGCTTACCCCGATGCAATAAGTGGCGGGGATCGCAATCAAGCTCACCCAATCGCGGCGCGAGGCGGCCTCAGCGATGATCCAGACCGTCAGTGCGATGGCCGCGATGGTCAGATCCCAGGTCAATCCGGTTGTAGAGGCATTGACATACCAAGCGTCGATCAGCCCGCTCAAGCCAGTTCCCGTTTCCCGCATATAGCTGAGAAACCAATACATGGGATGGATCGCGCCCCAAATCGCAAGAGCGAGGTAGATCAGTCGGATCGGCGTCATAGTGGGCGGCTCCTAAAAGTTATCGCCGTCCCGATGCCCCTATTGATGCGGAGGCAGAGACGGTCACTTGCGTCCCACCAGAACTAGACCGCTCTTCTGAATTTGCCTCTTCTTTCGGCGGCGGAGGCACAGGTGGCCCATCAATCCCGCAGGCTGCAAGCGCGAAAGGGATCAAAAGAATAGCAACCCGCATCAGAAACCGAGCCGCCATCCGCCCAAGCCGTATCCGACGCGCACACGGCCAAGTCCCACGGAGGCGGACGGACCACCAGCGCTGACGCCAACATCCACGTCGGCAGGGCCTGCCTCAACCACATCGGCGCTGGCATAGGCACCACCAGTGCCGACACCTGCTGACACACGATCCGCCTGCACCACATCGACACCTGCGTAGGCGCCTCCAGTGCCGACGCCGGCATGTGTCCGGCCAGCGTTCACGCCCACCGCGGCAGAGGTACCGCCGTTTTCACTGATGCTGCCGCCGGTCGAGACCGACGGTTGTTGCGTGCAGCCGAGCAACACAGCGCATGCACAAACGGCAAGGATAGGGCCAGTTCTGTTCACCATAGGTCGCTCCCTCGAATACCGCACAAGCATACGTCTCTTCCGGTCGGGCGCCTAGAAACATAGAAAACAACGCGCATAATTGTGATGCAGCTCTGCATCTTGAACGCCGCAGAGTGCTCATCGCCGATAAAAAACCAGCATCACCGGTAATATCGATGCGATGCCGAGCCCTGCAGCGATAGACAGTGCCAGTGTGTAAGTCCCGCTCCAATCAAAAAGAAACCCGGCGAACCACGGCCCCAAAAGGCCAGCACAGCCCCAGGCCGTGAACACGCGTCCATAAATCCGCGCGCTTTGCGCCATTCCAAAAAGCTTTGCGACCACAGCAGGATAGGCCGCAATCGTGCCGCCATAGGCAAATCCAACCAGGCCTAGACCGATCAGCAGGCCAGAACTTCCGCCCATCACAGCAATCCAGATCAAAGACGCGCTGGTGAGCAGAGCCAAGGCAGCGAGGAGCACCCCCAATGGCACACGGTCGGCCGCCTGCCCTCCGATCAGGCTGCCGCAGAGGTTGAAGCCAGCGATCATGGTCGGCGCTGACCAACTCAGAACGTCTGGACGCAGCGCAGTGGCAATCCCAGCGGCGTGACCGAGAACCATCAGCCCCGCGAGTACGCCACCAAAATATCCAAGCCACAAAAGACTTTGCTTAAACACAGGGATGCTGTCCGTTTGCTCGCGAACTCGGTTTGCGGCAAAGCGCATGCCAGTGCCCGCGAGCAATATCAGACACAGCGCGCCCATGCCAACGAGGGCGGCGGCCAGTCCGATCATGGCACCTTGAAAGCCAAACCCGTCCAGCGCGAGCGCAAACAGAAACGACCCCGCAATCGCGCCTAGGGCATAAGCAGCCGTGACGATGCCCATGGCGAGCCCTTCTCGTCCGGGGCTTACCTGCGCGGCAATTTGAAGTCCGTAGCCATAGCCAAGGCCATTGGCAGCGCCAAAAATGACACTGTAGCCGAGTACGGCAAGTGGAAAGGAAAGGCTCACGCCCGCGATGACGGCACCAACCGCGGCCACCCCACAAACGCCTGCAAAAATGACCGAAGCGGACCATCGCGCGTAGGAGCGCGGGCCAAGCAACACCGCCGCGGTCAAAGCGACCAGGGTGCCTGAGTAAATAAATGAGACGGCGGCGCGTGAGACCCCAAAGCGAGTTTCAAGCGGTGCCAGAAAAACCGAAAACGCATGGATGGAGCCTAGAACGGTATTCACGAGCACCGCTGCCAAAACGACCCGAAGAGCCAATACCGCGGTAGGGTTCAGGGCGGTGCTCATACTGCCTTGCCGCCCGAACGCATGAGCTAGGCGAGCCTTTCTTTCCAAAGTTCGACCTGAGCGCGCACTTGGTTTGGCGCTGTGCCCCCATAGCTTTGGCGACTGGCGACGGAGTTCTCGACCCCGAGGACCTCATAGACTGCCTCCGTAATGCCAGAGTGCACCTCTTGCATCTTCGCCAAAGGCAGGTCCGGCAGATCGCATCCGGCATCCTCACAAGCCGCAACTATGGCGCCAGTGATATGATGGGCCTCGCGGAATGGCAGGCCAAGCACGCGCACAAGCCAATCGGCCAGATCGGTCGCGGTTGAAAACCCGGAACCAGCCGCGTCTCTCAGCGCATCCGTGTTTGCCGTCATATCCGATGCCATGCCGGTCATCGCCGCAAGCGCCAGTATCAGGTTATCGGCCGCATCGAAGACTTGTTCCTTGTCTTCTTGCATATCCTTTGAATAGGTCAGCGGGAGCCCTTTCATCACCGTAAAAAGTGCCACTTGTGCGCCCAGGATACGTCCGATTTTGGCCCGGATGAGCTCTGCCGCATCAGGGTTTTTCTTTTGCGGCATGATCGAAGACCCGGTGGAGAAACGGTCGGAAAGTGTGACGAAGCGAAACTGCGCCGAAGACCAAATCACCAGTTCCTCAGCCAATCGCGACAGATGCATTGCGCAGATCGATGCAGCACCGAGAAACTCAAGCGCAAAATCTCGGTCGCTCACTGCATCGAGCGAGTTGGCCATGGGCCGATCAAAGCCAAGGGACTGCGCCGTGGCATCCCGATCGATTGGGAAAGAGGTGCCCGCAAGAGCGGCGGCGCCCAAAGGGCTTTCATTCATGCGTGCACGAGCATCGCTGAAGCGCGACAGATCGCGGGCGAACATCTCCACATAAGCAAGCATATGATGTCCCCAGGTGACCGGTTGCGCGGTTTGCAAATGGGTGAAACCCGGCATCACCCAATCGGCCCCCGTCTCCGCCTGGGATAGAAGCGCGGCTTGCAAGGCCGCGAGCCCGCCCATGGCTGCGTCGCATTGGTCGCGCACCCAAAGGCGGAAATCCGTGGCCACCTGATCGTTCCGCGAACGCGCGGTGTGAAGGCGACCCGCGGGATCGCCGATGATCTCTTTCAGCCGCGCCTCAACGTTCATGTGAATGTCTTCGAGCGCAGTGGAGAAGACGAAATTGCCATCGGCGATCTCTATGCGTACCTGTTCGAGGCCTAGGCGAATGGCGGCGGCATCGGCGTCAGAGATGATGCCTTGCTGGGCGAGCATGGTGACATGGGCCAAGCTGCCATCGATATCTTGGGAGGCGAGGCGTTGATCGAAGCCTATAGAGGCGTTGATCGCCTCCATGATTGCGTCGGGCCCGCTGGCAAAGCGCCCGCCCCACATCTTATTGCTTTTCTTATCTGCCATGATTTTTCTCATTTTCGCCGCACTGCACCGGCGGGAGTACCCTGAGATGACGCCGCCCGCCAGAGTGTTCACGTCTGCGCTAAGAGCGGCCCGGTCTCCTTGACCCCCCGACGAGAGAGCCCTTTTTTAGCTGAGACCCCTGTGAATGGAGCCGATGTTGTGATGCTGCGCCCGTTTTTCTTTGCCCTTGCTCTTGTTCTGCCAGCTTACGGCAGCGCCGATACCGCCGCGCTTGAGGCTCTGCGCGAAGGTCACATGAAAAAGCTGATGTTTCACAGTGATCCAAAGTCGGTACCGGACACCCAGTTCACCGATCTTGACGGCGGCACGCATTCTCTGGCCGATTATAAGGGTCAGATTGTGGTGTTGAATTTCTGGGCCACATGGTGTGGCCCCTGCCGGAAAGAGATGCCATCTCTTGACCGGCTAAATACGGAATTGGGGGGTGATGATTTCGCTGTGGTCACGCTCGCGACCGGACGCAACAGCCCGCAGGGCATGAAGCGTTTCTTCGAAGAGGAAGGCATCACAACGCTGCCGCTGTTTCAGGACCCAAATCAGGCAATCGCGCGGGAAATGGCAGTTCTGGGCCTGCCGATCACGGTGGTACTTGACCGAGACGGGCAAGAAATCGGCCGGCTTCGGGGCGACGCCGACTGGGATAGTGACAGCGCAGTTGCAATCTTGAGCGCCTTGATCGGCTCACAAAGCTAAGGACAAAGTGAGCTATGCCGCGGGCCCACCCCACCGCACACCTGTACTGGGTACAAGGAGTACGGACGGGCCCGCAGCATAGTCGCTACTGAGCCACGGTCACAATACGCCCATCAATATAGGGCTGATAGGGTCCGCCAAGGGCTTCCAGGTAATCGGCCAGCACGCGTTCCAGACCCGGACCGAAATCATAGGCATCTTTTGCGACCTCAAACACCGCGTAGCCG
Organism: Pseudomonadota bacterium; assembly: GCA_038751255.1. Lineage (GTDB taxonomy): Bacteria > Pseudomonadota > Alphaproteobacteria > Rhodobacterales > Rhodobacteraceae > JANSYP01. Next base: position 14,170 of record JBCDGN010000023.1, on the reverse strand, counting down.
TCGCCCCCATTGCGGACGTAGTTATTGGTGACAACGCCATACTCAGCGGCGGGGTCAATCGGCACCCATGCGTCGCCGTTTGCCACCTCTACCTCGACAATCCGACCCTCATTTGGTCCGGCACTTGGATCCCAGCTAAACCGTAGCCCCGCAACTTGCGGGAAACGGCCCTTCAAATCCTCTACTTGGCTCACACCGTTTTCCAAGGCATCGATGATCATGGCTCCGGTGGCCGTAAAGGTGGACAGGGTGTTCTGGAATGGCAGCACGGTGAGCACCTCGCCCATTGTGACCTCGCCTGTATCGATCGAGGCCCGCAAACCACCACCATTGGTGATCGCGATTGATATGCCTTGGTCGCGCACTCGATCAAGCATCGCATCGGCCACGAGGTTGCCCATGGTACATTCACGGGACCGGCAGTTGTTACGCTCACCATCAACCGCCGCGGCACTTTCGCCCACAACTTCAGCCATCAAGTCCTCGATCGGACCCGTAAGCTCGCCCACACGTTCGGCGATTTCTTCATGGGGTTTGATGTCTGCCGTTAGGGCAATCGGCCCCCCTTTTGCAGAGACTAACTCACCTGCATCATCAAAGGTAAGAACCAGATAGCCAAGATAGCGCCCATAGGCCCCTGCCTGCACCACTGGTACATCGTCCACCATGGTCGGATAGGGACCCTCTGCCTCAGGATCGTCGCTATTGAGATAGGTATGAGAATGGCCGCCGATCACGGCATCGAGATGTGGCACCATTTCTGCGATTTGAAGATCTCTGTTCAAGCCAACATGGGTCAGCGCAATGATTATGTCGACGCCTTGGTCATCCAGCATTTCGACATCTTCTGTAAGCTCCTCAACCTCATCGCTGAAGACAACATTTGGCCCGGGCGAAGACGTATCCACTGTGTCGGTGGCCAAAGCGGAGACGATGCCAATTTTCTCTCCACCGATATCAAGCACCACGTGCGGCTCAAGAACTTCCGCCAGTTGGGGTTCGGCTGCGACATTGAGATTCCCGGAAACCACCGGAAAATTCACTGCTCGGATGAAATCGACGAGTTTAAGCGGGCCATCGTCAAATTCGTGGTTGCCGACGGCCATGGCATCAAAACCGATCTCCTTCATGAACTCCGCGGCTGCTGCGCCTTTATAGGTGGTGTACATCAGTGAGCCCTGGAACTGATCGCCAGCATCCAGAACGATCACATTCTCGCCCTTCGCCTCAAGATCATCTCTCATTTGGTCAATCATTGTCGCCAAGCGCGCCACGCCGCCAAAGCACTCGCCCGCTGCGTCATCCTCCGCTGAACAAGTAGAGTTGTACTTGTTCACCGGTGCGAGGCGGCTGTGCAAATCATTGATGTGCAGCACGTGGAGCACATATTCCGCCTGCGCGGCGCCGGCCCAAGTCAGGCAAGCGGAGAGAGCTAAAAACAATTGTCGCTTCATATCGAAACCCCTGGTCTGATCTAAACCGAGCCTGCCCGGTTCGCCCTAGATTTTGCAAGTCTCACAGCCCCACTTGACGCAAATTCCCGCAAACGGCAGAGGAAACGCTATGTTTATATATAAGATTTTCCGAGCTACCGAATGGGACGACTTGTGTGCTGCGGGCGAAACTCTGGGGGCTCCGATCGACCTGGCAGATGGCTTCATCCATTTCTCGACCGCTGCGCAGGTGGTTGAGACCGCAGCGAAACACTTCGCAGAGATGCCGGACCTCATTCTTGCGTGGGTCGACAGCGCGCCTTTGGGGACAGCGCTGAAATGGGAAAAATCCCGCGGCGGGGCCCTTTTTCCTCATCTCTATGGGGCGTTGAAACGCAGCGAGGTCCATCGCCATGATCTGCTGCCCCTGGGTGCTGATGGTCGGCATATCTTTCCGGCGCTCCCCTCATGAGCTTGCAAGAACGCGCCGCGCTTAGCCTTTTGCGTTGGATGGACCCGGAAAAGGCCCATGATTGGGCGGTGACTGCCTTTGCGAAAGGTTGGGCCCCGCAGCCGGGGCCGGTCACATCCAAATTGCTAAAGACCGAGATCTGCGGATTGGCTCTGCCGAACCCGGTGGGGCTGGCAGCTGGCTTCGACAAACATGGCACGGCCGTTGCCGGGCTTTGTGCGGCCGGCTTCGGTGCGGTTGAAATTGGGGGGGTGACGCCTAGACCCCAACCGGGCAATCCCAAACCTCGGGTCTTTCGATTGTCAGGCGCACATGGGGTGATCAACCGCTATGGGCTGAACAGCGATGGTGCAGAGCTTGTGGCTGAGCGTTTGCGAGACGCCAGAGCCAACGGGCTGATGACCGTCCCGGTGGGGCTAAATCTCGGAGCGAATAAGGACAGCGAAGACTGGGCCGCAGATTATGCAGAAGTGCTGCGGATCTGCGGGGCTTTTGTCGATTACGCCACGGTGAATGTTTCTTCGCCAAATACCACTGGACTGCGGGACTTGCAGGGTCGCGCGGCTTTGTGGGGAGTTTTGGCAGGCGTTTTTGAAACGCGCGCAATCTTGCCCCGCCGAATCCCGATTTTCGTCAAGATCGCGCCCGATCTCACTGAGGCCGATTTAGAAGACATTGCAGAGGTCGCCGTGGAAAGCGCGCTCGACGGAATTGTTGCGACCAATACGACCGTACAACGCGACGGCGTGAGCGGGCGATTGGCCCAAGAGCAAGGCGGTCTGTCAGGGCGGCCTTTGTTCGACCGCTCAACCGAGATTTTACGGCGTCTTTACCATCTCACAAATGGCAAACTGCCGATCATTGGCGTCGGTGGTGTCGAAGATGCCGCCAGTGCATATGCTAAGATCTGCGCGGGCGCTTCCGCTCTGCAGCTTTACACAGCGCTGACATGGGGTGGCCTCTCACTGGTTGAAAAGATCAATCAAGGGCTCGAAAACCGGCTTTTGGCCGATGGATATGACACAATTGCCGATGCAGTGGGGAGCGATGCGCGCTAGGGACACGCGCCGCTCAAAGCTTCAGGTATGGAACGCCTGTGACGCAGCACTGCAAGCGCCAGAAACCTGGACAACGCCAAAGAAAGCCGGGGCGGCACCGGACCAACTTCAGGGGCGGATCCTAAGAACACATCTTGATGGTCTCCGGCACCGTGCGATTTTCTGAAAATACTCGCTAGTCACCTGGAATCGGATTTGCCACAATTCAATGATGGCAAATTCGGTTCCAGGTGCTTAGGGGATGGCGCATTCTCATGGTTCGCCAACAGACTGCCACAATTCTGATCGCGCAGTCGGCGACCCTGCTTCAAGCAATAGCCAAGCAGACTTTTCAGTCCGATCGGATTGGCGCGGGTAAACATTCACCATGTCAACAGAGATCTTGGGCATCCGACCCCCGTGTGCAGGAAAAGAACGGATACCCAACTATACGGACCGCTCCGTTCGCCGGAGAACCATCCCCATCACCAGATGTTCGAAAGCCGAGGCTTCGGAATCTTGCGCAAGTCGAGTCGTGAGGCGTTCGAAAAAGCTTTCTGCGAGCCTATCGGTGTCTTCTTTCGTATGCGATGAAGGCTCAAAAAGGTAACGCCGCAAGGTCGCCTCAGAAAATGCGCGGGCAAAGTTCGCATAGGCCTTCGCATAGCCCTCTCGATCGCCATCGGCTTGGAAACTCTCAAAGAGCGGATTTGGTAAAAGGTCAGTTTCGATCTCCAAGACCTCAAAGACAGCGTGAAGCGGCGCGCCATCGTCTAACGGAGCACGCACCTGCTCTTCTGTCGGAAACACGACAGGAAAGACAAAGCGATTTGCCAGTTCGCGATCTAGCTCTCCGGCTTCAAGCATCTCTTCAACACAGCGCCCCATGGCCCGATAAAGACCGCGACCCGCAGCACGCACTCCCGAAGGGTCGTGGGGATCTGGAACCGAGGCCAACATATCGAGCACCAAGAGCCCCCCCGGGACAAGCTCCCTTGCACGTTGCACCAAGAAGGCCTGCCAGTCTTGCGCTGCCTGGCTCTCGATCTCTTTCCAGGCAGATGCAGGGATATCGCAAAAGAAAAGACTTCCAGGTGCCTCTACTGAAACATGGCGTGACAGCCAATGAACCGAGCCGAAACATAGACCTAAATCCAAGCTTCTTTTGCTGAGGACCTTCTCAAAAAAGCTGCCGACAGCGATTTCGACGCGGACACGTGCATTTTGCGCCAGGTAGCTTTCGGTGTCTTGTAGCCGAGCAAAGAGATCCGCCCAATCATTGCCGATTTGATCGTTGAAGCAGGTCACGATGTCACTCTCAGGCCATCGCTCCTTCAAGGCGGCCACCACGTTCCCCATCGCGCCAACAGAGTTGCGGCCTGGACCACAGCCAAAATCGGCGATGCGCAGGCCTTCTGCACGTGGTCGCACAAGCTCCACTGCGTGCCGAATGCGTGCATCTTGGCCATGAATGCCTGCGTTTTGTAGACCGGAGTGTCGGTTGTAGTAGCCCTGCCCTCCCATGCCCGAGGTCGCTTGATCGTCCTGCCGTTCTGAGCTCATGGCGCCTCATCTCTGTCTGCTTACTCACCGCCCCATGCAACACATGCGCCGCCAAAGTTCTACGACCTTGACAGTCGGGCCCGAGCAGACCACATCCCGCACACAACCCGCAACCGGGCGTTCCGTGGGCGCCAAACCGACGAGGAGGACCTTTGATGTCCCAAATTACTCTCACCTTCCCCGATGGCGCAGCGCGCGAATTTCCCAAAGGCATCACCGCAGCGGAAGTGGCGGCGAATATTTCATCGAGCCTCGGAAAAAAAGCCATCTCTGCTCAGCTTGACCACCAGCACTGGGATCTGGCCTGGCCAATTGAAACCGATGCCAAAATTGCCATCAACACGATGAAGGACGAAGGTCCCGCGCTTGAGCTGATCCGCCATGACCTCGCCCACATCATGGCCCGTGCGGTGCAAGAGATTTGGCCCGATGTGAAAGTGACCATCGGTCCTGTGATCGAGAACGGCTGGTACTATGATTTTGACCGGGCCGAGCCCTTTACACCTGAGGATCTTGGCGCCGTTGAAGCGAAGATGAAAGAGATCATCAATGCGCGTGACACGGTGCGGACCGAGCTATGGGACCGAGACCGTGCCGTGGCGCATTACGAAGGCACCGGCGAGCCTTACAAGGTGGAGCTTGTCGGTATGATCCCTGAGGGCGAACCCCTTCGGATGTACTGGCACGGCGATTGGCAGGACCTGTGCCGCGGACCACATCTGCAGCATACCGGCCAAGTTCCGGCGGACGCGTTCAAACTGATGAAGGTCGCCGGAGCTTACTGGCGCGGTGACAGCGACCGCCCCATGCTACAACGTATTTACGGCGTTGCCTTTCAGAACCGACAGCAGCTGAAAGACCATCTGACATTCCTCGAAGAGGCCGAAAAGCGCGACCACCGCAGGCTGGGGCGCGAGTTGAACCTTTTCCACTTCGAAGAGGTTGCGCCTGGATCGGTCTTTTGGCACCCCAACGGCTGGCGAATGTTCCAGACCTTGATCGCCTATATGCGCAGGCGGCAAGAGGCCGCTGGCTATGTGGAAGTCAACTCTCCTGACATGATGGATCGGGCGTTATGGGAGATCTCGGGCCACTGGCAGAATTACCGCGCCAACATGTTCCTGACCAAAACCGAGGATGAGCGTGAATTTGCGCTCAAACCGATGAACTGCCCAGGACACATGTTGATATATAATCAGGGCGTGAAGAGCTATCGCGATCTGCCGTTGAAGATCGCGGAATTCGGCAAAGTGCATCGGTATGAGCCATCCGGCGCGCTGCATGGGCTGTTACGCGTTCGCAGCTTTACCCAGGACGATGCGCATATCTATTGTACACCTGAGCAGCTCACCCAGGAATGCTTGATCGTCAACGATCTGATACTCTCAATCTACCGAGATTTCGGCTTTGACGATGTGCGCATCAAGCTGTCGACCCGGCCCGAAAAGCGCATCGGCAGCGATGAAAGCTGGGACCGGGCGGAGGATGCTTTGCGCACGGCGCTCGACACCGCGGGTCATGCCTATACGATTTTCGAGGGCGAAGGCGCCTTTTACGGGCCAAAGCTCGAATATGTCTTGCGAGATGCAATCGGGCGCGATTGGCAATGCGGCACTCTGCAGGTCGATTTCAACCTGCCCGAGCGTTTCGGAACCACTTATGTGACGCCTGAAGGGGAAAAAACCTACCCCGTCATGCTACATCGGGCGCTTTTCGGCTCGCTTGAGCGTTTCATCGGTATTTTGATCGAGCACCACGCCGGAAAGCTGCCTTTCTGGCTGGCACCGCGGCAAGTGGTGGTCGCTGCGATCACCTCGGAGGCGGATGACTACGTCCATGAAGTTGTTGCCGAGCTAAAAGCCGCCGGAGTGCATGCCGAGGCAGACGTGCGCAATGAGAAAATCAACTACAAGGTGCGCGAACACTCGGTTAGCAAAGTCCCCGTGATCCTAGCATGCGGCATGCGTGAAGTGGAGGATCGGACGGTGAGCATTCGTCGACTGGGCGAAAAAACGACTTCGATAGCAAAGCTGGACGAGATTGTTCCGCAACTGGTCGAAGAGGCCACTCCACCTGATCGTCTCTGAGCCAGGGATCCCAAAAATGGTCTTCTATTCTGTCGCTGCACCGGCAAGTTCGGTGCAGCACACCAGGAGATCGGGCATCCTTTGTTTCACCAAAGCAGCGCTGATTGTAACAATCTCGACGAAATCAGTGCGATTTGCCGTCGCCCAATGAACGCCCTGTCGCAATTTCAATAACTTAAGACCAGGACAGACCCTGAGACAATCACCTTCCCTAACGGCGTTGTGACACACGCGGCTTTGAATAGATTTCCGCAAGCTCTTTTTCCTAAGGTTAAGGCGTCGCTCATCGCGCGACACCGAGATCAGACTGACGAAAAGGACGACCAACATGTCGAACACTGCAAAATCCCTCGCCGTCGCCGGTGCTGTCGCCGCCGCGGTAGCCAGCCTGAGCGTCACCACAGCCCAAGCTCAAGCCAAAGAAAAATGCTATGGCATCTCGCTGGCGGGTGAGAACGATTGCGCCGCAGGCCCTGGCACTACCTGCGCAGGCACCTCTACCGTTGACTACCAGGGCAATGCTTGGACTCTGGTTCCAGCAGGAACCTGCACCGAACAAGATCTGCCAGCCTTGGCCGATGGCACCCCTCGCGAAGGTTCCCTGGAGGAACTTGATCGCGATCTGCCAAGCGCGTAATCGCCCATGATGTCACCCTCGGCAGCCCTGCCGGGGGTACCTTTTACGGAAAAACGCCATGCTTGATCGAAACCGCACCTTTCCAGCATTGCCAAACCAGCCTGGCGTTGGCTTCAAATCCCAACATTTCGAAGGGCTCTTAAAGGATCCTGGCTCGGTCGGTTGGATCGAGGTGCATGCCGAAAACTACATGGGCGATGGTGGCCGCCCGCTGGCGCAGCTGCGGACACTTGCAGAACGGTTTGCAGTGTCCGTACACGGGGTTGGACTTTCCATCGGTGGGGAGGGCCCGCTTGATCCAGATCACCTCGCGCGGCTGAAACACCTTGTGGGCTGGCTAAATCCGGCCAGCTTTTCGGAACATCTCGCCTGGTCCACTCACGACACCCATTACTATAATGATCTTCTGCCCCTCCCTTACACGGTTGAGACGTTGACCCGCGTCTGTAGCCATATCGATCAGGTGCAAGACGTGCTTGGACGGCAGATGTTGTTGGAAAATCCCTCGAACTACCTCGCCTTTGCGGAAACCGAGATGGCCGAGGTTGAGTTCCTGAGAGATATTGCGCGCCGCACTGGCTGCGGTCTTCTGCTGGACGTCAACAACGTCTTTGTCTCTGCAACCAATCAGCAAACCGACCCAATCAGCTATCTCGATGCATTCCCGCTCGATCATGTGGGTGAGCTGCATTTGGGCGGTCACGACACTGATGAGGACGATATGGGCGCTCCGCTTTTGATCGACAGCCATGGCGCGGCGGTCGTCGATCCGGTTTGGGCGCTTTACGATCATGTGATAAAAGCAGGGGGGCCCCGCCCAAGCTTAATCGAATGGGATACAGATGTGCCGCCATGGCCTGTTTTGCGCGCTGAAGCAGATCGCGCCGCCAAGATCCTGACCCGGGAAGCCATGATGGTATGACCGACCAGCAGACTTTTCTGGCAACGCTGAGAAACTCAGAAAGCCCGATCCCCCCCGGTCTGCTGGCCCCAGGCGGTCGCCCCGCGGGCAAACGCTTTGACGTTTACCGCAACAATGTCGCCGTAAGCCTCGTCGAGGCGCTTGAGAGCGGTTTTCCCGTTGTCAGAAAGCTCGTCGGCAACGACTTTTTTCAGGCGATGGCCGGCGTTTACTGGCGGGCTCACCCGCCAAAGTCACCAGTTTTAACCCTCTACGGCGATGATTTCGCAGCGTTTTTGGATGGGTTTCCCCCTGCGGCAAGCGTCCCATACTTAGCGGACATTGCGCGGCTCGAATATGCGCTGCGCCTTTCCTATCACGCAGCGGATACAGTCCCGATCGATCCGGCGCATCTAATGGAACTGCCTGCCGAGCAACTCATGCGGCAGATCTTTGGCTTTGCACCTGCAATACAAATGATTGCGTCACGTTGGCCGATTTTTGGCATATGGAGGGCGAATACATCTGCCGACGCTCCAGCCACAGGTAAAGAAGCCGAAACCGTGTTGATCACGCGGCCCGAGTTCGATCCAAATCCAATTGTCCTTTCCGCTGGCGAAGCCGCTTTCGTCGACGCAATGATCGGTGGTGCGTCGCTTGGAGATGCCGCCGAAATAGGCGCGTCGAAGGCAGACTTCGTTCTCGCAGAAATTCTGGGCCACTTGCTTGCACAAGGGGCCATTACCTCCCTCGAAGAAAGACCCAAGCCATGAGCTCCACCTCCACCACACCTGACACACCTCAGCAGAGGAACGCAGCCGGAAAACTCATCGCGATCCACAATGTGATCTTTGGCTTTCTGGAAAGAATGCTTGCGAGTTGGCTGATCCCAAGCCTGGCGCGTCTTTTGGTCGCCGCCGTCCTGCTTGGATACTTCTGGAGTTCTGCGCTGACGAAACTGGGCGACGGCTTCTTTGGGTGGCTGTTCCCTTCCTCCGGCGCCTATGTGCAAATGTTCCCCAAAGCGATGGAAGCGGTCAGCTACGACCAGACCGCACTTGGCTTCCATTACTATCTGATCGCGCTTTTTGGCACCTGGACCGAGTTCATCTTGCCGCTTTTGATCGTCGTGGGGCTGTTCACCCGTCTCGCCTCCATCGGCCTGATCGGCTTTATCGTTGTCATGTCACTCACCGATGTCCTCGGGCACGCGGCAGACGCGGCCACCCTTGGCAACTGGTTCGACAAATCCTCAGGATCATTGATTGCCGATCAACGTTCTTTGTGGATTTTCATGCTGATCGTGCTTGTTCTGCGCGGTGGTGGGCCCTTCTCGTTGGATCGGTTCTTGATCGAGAAGCCCTCCAAACAAAGTTAAAGCAGCTCGCCCTGAACCGCCTTGCTCCACCCAAGGTAGAGCACGCCATCATGTTCGATGAGGGGGCGTTTCATCAAGGCTGGATAGGTAGCCAGCAACTCCAAAGGTGCTTGTTGCTTCGTGGCCTCTTCTAACCCCCGCCAAGTGGTTGATCGGGTGTTGAGCAGCGTTGGACCAAACTCTGCCAACCAAATCTCCAACTGCGCAGGATCGATTGGGGTGTCGCGAATATCGGTGAAGCTGACATCATACCCGGCTGCATCCAAAGCACGGCGGGCTTTGCGGCATGTATCGCATGTTTTTAGACCAAAAAGCTCCAGTCTGCCGTTCCTCATCGATTTTTGATCCTTTTGCATTTCTCAAATCTTGCCTTTTTGCAGTGCCGCACTTTGTTCTCCTTTAGTCCTAGCGGGTCATGCGCATGTTGTGTTGCGTGTCTGGAACGTTGGGCGTGACGGCCATCCGCATCACAACGCGGATTTGACAGTTGAAGGAGATATCGGATGCCCACTGGCACCGTGAAGTGGTTTAATACAACGAAGGGGTATGGCTTCATCGCCCCTGACGATGGCGGAAAGGACGTATTTGTCCATATTTCCGCTGTAGAGCGCGCGGGTCTTACCGGACTTGCAGATAATATGAAGGTTGAATACGAGTTGAGCCAAGGCCGCGATGGTCGCTCGCTCGCTGCCGACCTCAAAGCGCTCTAACCGCCACAATAATGCCCTTTTTGACACTCCCAGAAGGGCGCTTTGCGCGCCCCCTTCTTCGTGTGTGCCTGACCCTTAGGATTTGAGTTTCGCCAAGGTCTCTTGAAACTCGCGCCATTCGCCGGCGCTCATCTGCGATGTCTCTTGCGTGACAGTTTCGCCAGATAGGATCCGGCCCAAACAGGCCATGGCCGGCCCGGAAAGGTTTGCCCCGTTCAAGCGGTAATCCTTAAAGGCGCTGTAGGCAGCAGGAACCCATTTCTCGACAATGTCGCAGAGTACCTCGGCATAGGCTCTGATTTCATATTGCGCATGTGCATCGGCCCGCAACCGTAAGAAGTGGAACAGATTATGGAGATCCACCTTCCAATACCATTGCGTGTAAATGTTCGTTGGAAGGTTCATCCGCGCCAACTCGCGCGCGAGACCACGCTGACCATCTTGGCTGAGCATTTCCTCATAATGATCATAGGCACGGCCCGCATCGCTGCGCAGGATATCGAGAACACGCGCTGCTTCTGCGCCATCAAGCGCCGCACCGCGCCCTTGATTGTTTGAGGTCGATTGCGCCGCCAACTGTTCTGGCGCGGGGATGTAAAACTCTCGATCTAGGATCGAGTAGCGCGCCGAGTATTCATTCACATTCGCTGTCCGGTGGCGGATCCATTGTCGCGCGACAAACACCGGAAGCTTCACATGGAGCTTGATCTCACACATCTCAAATGGCGTGGAATGCCAATGCCGCATCAGATACCGGATCAAACCGGAGTCGTCCCGCGCTTTCTTGGTTCCAGCACCATAGCTGACACGTGCCGCTTGTACGATGGCTGCATCATCGCCCATATAGTCGACAACACGCACAAACCCATGGTCGAGAACATCGTGGCGGCGATAGATCAAGTCTTCCATCGCGGGCACTGTGGCCCGGCGCGTTTGCGATTGCTGCGCGCGCTGCTCGGCGATGGGGTCGGACGGGTCACCAAGGGCAGTTTGCGCGGTCATGGGGCTCTCCTCTTGATCATTCGACTCACTAGAGAACACTATATATAGGCTCAGACAGTCTTGGTCACGCGATATATGGTTAATATCGAGACTGAACCTGTCACGCCGGTACCTGAGTTTGGGCTCGCATATGTCTAATGCCTACGGTACCAAGTTAACAGGGTTTGGGAACGGAGGATAAGATGGCTCTTACCTATCTACACACGATGGTGCGCGTAAAGGATCTTGATGCCTCTATCGCATTTTACAAACTGTTGGGACTGGAAGAAATTCGTCGCAATGAGTCTGAGAAGGGGCGCTTTACATTGGTGTTCTTGGCAGCACCGGGACAACCTGAAACACCAGTTGAGCTAACATATAACTGGGATGGCGACGACGCCTTGCCTTCAGATAGCCGTCACTTTGGACATTTGGCTTATCGTGTTGATGATATTTATGCGACCTGTCAGCATTTGATGGATAATGGCGTGACGATCAACCGGCCACCGCGGGATGGCTATATGGCCTTTGTGCGCTCACCAGACAATATCTCGGTGGAACTTCTGCAGGCCGGGGAGCGGCTAGCGCCCGCAGAACCTTGGGCCAGCATGGAAAATACCGGCCATTGGTAATCGGAATCCTAGGTCCCTTCGGATCGGTCCTGGTAGGTCGCTAAGACACTCTGGCCGCATTGATCTATGCGGCCAGTATATCAGTAGATGTAGCGGATCTGATCCGTCCAATAGCGCTCGACCCGGCGCAAAGAGGTGTTGATTTCGCCAATACCTTCTGGGCCCAGAATACCACGGCTTTCCAATCCATCGGCATGGCGCAAGAACAATTCTTCAACGATATCGCGGATTTGGCGCCCTTTTTCCGTGAGCTTCACACGTACTGAACGACGGTCAATCTCACAACGCTGGTGGTGCATAAAGCCTGTTTCCACCAGTTTTTTGAGATTGTAAGACACGTTGGAGCCCTGATAGTAGCCACGGCTCTTCAATTCGCCTGCGGTCACCTCGTTTTCGCCGATATTGAACAGCAGCAAAGCTTGGACCGCATTGACTTCCAAGATGCCAACCCGCTCGAACTCATCCTTGATGACGTCCAGCAACAAACGATGCAAGCGCTCAACCAACGCTAGGGAGTCCAAATAGCTGGTCATAAAGCCTTTTTCTTGCGGTTCACCCACTTGGGAATGTACACTCATGATCGCCTCCGCAACACTCAGTTGCAGCGAACATCAGGTGATTTTCCCAAGATCGCGTTAAATTGCCAGAGGAGCTTTTATCAAATTATTCCTATATTTGGCGACCCAAAGCCACCGTCGCTCGCAAACTGTGGTCAGAAATTTTCGTCATAATATCAATATATTGCACAGGTGTAAGCGCCTGACCGGTGACCCATTGGTAGAGGTCTTGATCATTTTCTGCCAGCAACCGGTCATAGGTCTCAAGCTCTAAATCGGACAAATCCGGCAGCGCATGTTCCGAAAAATTACCTAGAATTATATCCATTTCTTTGATGCCGCGCCGGATTGAACGCATGTGCAGCCGCTTCAATCGGATCTCGCGGGTCTCGCTCATGCCACCGCCGCAGTTTCAAGATGCTTGGCTAGACGTTTTTCAACGCGGGCGAGACGCTCGGCATTGCGAGACATGTCGGCGCGCACCAGCCGCAATTCTTGCAAGACCCCCAGCAATTCCTGGTCGACTTTCTCGCTTTGTACGGGACCGTCCAAACCATCGCCCTCAGCCGTCAGAAGCCAAGTGAGGGAGACGTTTAGAATACCTGCCAGAAGTTGAAGCTTGTTGGCGCGCGGCTCAGAGACGTCGTTTTCCCAGCCTTGTAAGGTCTTTAGCTTTACCCCGAGCCTCCGGGCCAGTTGCGCCTGAGATAGGCCGATGCTTTCGCGCGCACCGGCGACGCGATCCCCAAATGTCGAGCTTTCGAAACTGAACCAGTCCGGTGAGGGAGACGTTTGATCCATTTGAGCGCCCTTCCAAGGCTTGAAGCAATGACGGGGGCACCCTAAGGAGGGCAAGTCTTTACTGCAACCGGAGAGCCCCATGAGCGTCCTATCCGCGACACTTGACCGTGTGAAACCGTCCCCCACCATCGCGGTCACCAACAAAGCGCGCGAATTGAAGGCAGCGGGCAAAGATGTAATCGGTTTGGGCGCGGGCGAGCCCGATTTCGATACGCCCCAAAACATTAAAGCCGCTGCCATCGCCGCGATCAATGCGGGCGAGACCAAATACACGGCGGTCGATGGTATCCCAGAGTTGAAATCCGCGATCTCAGAGAAGTTCAAACGCGACAATGGGCTGACCTATGCGCCGTCTCAGGTGAGCGTCGGAACCGGCGGCAAACAAATTCTCTACAATGCGTTGGTGGCGACGCTGAACCCTGGCGATGAGGTTGTCATCCCAGCTCCCTATTGGGTGAGCTACCCGGATATGGTGCTACTTTGCGGCGGTGAACCGGTGACGGCAGAGACCTCAAGCCAAACGGGCTATAAGCTGATGGCCGACCAGCTTGAGGCCGCAATCACGCCGAAAACCAAATGGCTGATCTTTAACTCTCCCTCCAACCCGACCGGGGCGGCCTACACTGAGGCAGAGTTAAAAGAACTGACCGATGTCCTGATGCGGCACCCGCATGTTTGGGTGATGTCGGACGATATGTATGAGCATCTGGTCTATGACGATTTCAAATTCGCCACACCGGCCCAGGTCGAGCCCGGACTCTACGACCGCACACTGACCGTTAATGGAGTGTCCAAGGCCTATGCGATGACCGGCTGGCGGATCGGTTATGCGGGCGGGCCAGAAAGCCTGATCGCAGCCATGCGCAAAGTGCAGTCGCAATCGACCTCCAACCCAAGCTCGATCAGTCAGTGGGCCGCTGTAGAGGCGCTCAACGGCACGCAGGACTACATTCCGGCGAACAACGAAATCTTCAAGCGCCG
>JBCDGN010000022.1:0-46837 GCA_038751255.1 Pseudomonadota bacterium | reverse complement strand
GTGGCGGGATCTTGGTGTTGACCAGTGTGCTCAATCAGATCATGACGCGCCGACCGGTTCTGGCTGCGGGCCAGGCCAGCGCTGTGGCAGAACGCATGTCCGACCGGCTTCGGAATGAGGCCGATATCATTCAATCCTTGGGCATGCGCGGTGCGGCCTTCAATCGCTGGGCTTCGATTCGAGAGCGTGCTCTGGGTCTACAGGTCCACTCTGCGGATGTGGCGGGCCGCTTCTCGGCCGGGACGAAGACCTTCCGGCTCTTTTTGCAATCCGCAATGCTGGGCCTTGGGGCCTATCTGGTTCTGCAAGACCAATTGACCGCAGGCGCGATGATCGCGGCCTCGATTCTTTTGGGCCGCGCCTTGGCACCGATTGAAATGGCTGTGGGTCAATGGGCGTTGGTTCAGGGCGCGATGAAAAGCTGGCACAAACTTGCCGAGCTTCTTACTGATGTGCCGCCGCCGCGGGAATTGACGGAACTGCCGCGACCACGCGCGATGCTGGATGTTAATCAGGTCACCGTGATCCCGCCAGGTGAACAACAGGCCTCGTTGCGGCTGTGTACCTTCCGATTAGAACCCGGTCAGGCGATCGGTGTGATCGGGGCCAGTGGCGCAGGCAAATCCACATTGGCTAGAGCGATCACGGGTGTCTGGCGCGCCGCCGGCGGAAAAATCCGGCTCGATGGCGCGACACTCGACCAGTATGACGCCGATGCTCTGGGCCGATTGATTGGCTATTTGCCGCAACAGGTGACGCTGTTTGACGGCACGATTGCGGAAAATATCGCTCGACTCGAACCCAATGCCGAGGATGCCGCCATTGTTTCTGCCGCCCAAAAAGCCGCGGCGCATGAAATGATCCTCAAACTCCCAGATGGGTACAACACCCGCATCGCAGGGGCGACCAATCGGCTTTCTGGTGGTCAAACACAACGCATCGGGCTGGCACGCGCACTTTATGGCGATCCGGTTCTGCTGGTGCTTGATGAACCGAATTCAAATCTCGACAATGATGGCTCTGAAGCGCTGAACCAAGCGATCCGCGACATGAAAGCCGAAGGGAAATCGGTGCTGATTATGGCGCATCGCCCGGCCGCAATTCAGGAATGCGATATGCTTCTGGTGCTTGACGCTGGCGGCGTCCGTGCCTTTGGCCCGCGCGACGAGGTGCTCCGTAAGATGGTCAAAAACGCGAACGAAATCCAATCTGCTCGGGTGCCGGGAGGTGTCGCATGACAACACCAACGCCAAAGAAACCGTCCTCTGCGATGCAGGCGCTTGGTGACAATGACGCGCCGCCACCAAATATTTTATCGCCGCGCCGTGCCCTCACCATGGGCGCGATCGTGATGCTCATCCTTGTCGGCGGTTTCGGGTCCTGGGCGGTCTTTACGCAGATCGCGGGCGCGATCATTGCGCCGGGGCAGATCGAGGTCGATCAAAACCGGCAGGTGGTGCAGCATCCCGACGGCGGTGTGGTCTCTGAAATTCTAGTCGAGGATGGCGACCGAGTTGAGGTTGACGATATCCTGATCCGACTCGATGGCACTCTGCTCCGCTCAGAGCTGGCAATCACCGAAAACCAGCTGTTCGAACTCATGGCGCGCCGCGGTCGGCTCGAGGCAGAGCGGGACGATGAAGACGACATTGTCTTTGACACAGAGCTGACGAAAGCTGCCGCAGACGACAGCGAGATTGCCGGTCTCGTTGCGGGTCAAGAGCGGCTGTTTCAAGCACGTCGCGAAACCATGAGCAAAGAAGTCGAGCAGATCGGCAAGCGCAAATCACAGATTTCGAACCAAGTGGAAGGGATCGTCGCTCAGCAAGACGCTCTTGATGTTCAGCTGTCCTTCATTCGAGAAGAAATGGCTGACCAGCAGCGCCTGCTGGATCAAGGACTGGCACAGAAATCTAGGATCTTGTCATTGCAACGCGAGGAAGCCCGGCTGTCGGGCACCTTGGGCGAACTGAAGGCGCAAGAAGCCGAAAGCGCGGGCCGCACGACAGAGCTCGATATCGAACTGCTCAAACTGGAAAGCAACCGCCGGGAGGAATCGATCACCCGGCTGCGCGACCTGCAGTATCGCGAGCTGGAATTGGCCGAGCAACGACGGTCGCTTATGGAGCAGCTTTCCCGTCTCGATATCACTGCGCCGGTCGCCGGTGTGGTCTATGGCATGGAAGTGTTCGCACCACGTTCGGTGATCCGCGCTGCCGACCCGGTTCTTTACCTCATCCCACAAGACCGCCCACTGGTGATCGCCGCCAGGGTGGAGCCCATTCACATCGACCAGGTCTATCCGGGCCAAGAAGTGCGGCTGCGATTCTCTGCGCTCGATGCGCGAACAACGCCAGAACTCAACGGCATGGTGACCTATATCTCCGCTGATGCTCTGACAGATGATCAGCAGGGCTATAGTTTCTATCGCGCCGAGGTGCAGTTGCAGGGCGATGAGGCAAAGAAACTTCCCGAAGATGTCGTTTTGCTGCCGGGTATGCCAGTGGAGGCTTTCTTGCGCACCGATGACCGCACGCCGATGGCCTATCTGATGAAGCCGTTGACCGATTATTTTGTGAAGGCCTTCCGCGAAAGCTGATCCTGGACTTGCGAGCCCGTCCCCTGTCGTTAGGATTGGCGGAGACGGGAAAGGATCAACTATGACGCAGACCATCTCTCAGCGGCTTGAAGCGGCAGGCATTATGCTGCCCGATGCAGCGGCGCCCGCAGCGAACTATGTGCCTTTTGTGAAAATCGGCGACATGCTGCATGTCTCTGGTCAGGTTCCTGGGTCGCCCGATCACATGATTTGCGGAAAACTGGGCCATGATCTGAATGTGGAAGAAGGCGCCGCCGCCGCATTGGCCTGTGCGCTGAACCTCCTGGGACAAGTTCGGGCCGCCTGTGACGGGGATATCGACCGGCTGGTGCGGGTCGTGAAGATCACGGGCTTCGTCAACTCCACACCCGATTTCGGAGATCATCCCCGGGTGATCAATGGCGCTTCAGATTTCTTGGTCGACGCACTCGGAGAGCCCGGTCGCCACGCACGCTCTGCTGTCGGTGTTGCAGCGCTCCCTTTCGGGATCGCGGTTGAAATCGAAGGCATTTTTCAGATCCAGTGACCCCCACCTCAAGCTTACCGCCGGGCTTCTTGCATCGACCCTTCGCCCATCGGGGTCTGCATGGGCATGGACGGCCAGAGAACTCCAGATCCGCCATTCTAGCAGCAGTCGAGGCGGATTATGGAATTGAGATTGACCTTCAACCTGCCGTCGATGGCACACCTATGGTTTTTCACGACGCGACCTTGGACCGCCTCACTCAATCCACCGGCGCAATCGCCCAACGCTCCGCAGCCGAGTTGGGCAGTCTTAAACTTACGGGCTGTGACGATACCATTCCACGTTTGGAAGAGGTCTTGGCACTGGTCGCAGGGCGCGTCCCGATTTTGATCGAGCTGAAGGATCAATCCGGCGCTTTGGTATCTGGTCCACCGACGCTTGAGCCCGCCACCGCAGAACTCTTACGAGTATACCAAGGCCCTGCGGCTGTGATGTCCTTTAATCCACATATGATAGCGAGTATCGCGAAGCTTGCCCCCGAGATCCCCCGAGGACTGGTCACCTGCGCCTTCGACCCCGACCATTGGCCAGACCTCGCCTCAGAGAACGCCCGCGCACTGGGCCAAATCTCTACAGCGGACACACTGCGCATCGCCTTTATCAGCCACGAACACCACGATCTTTCGGCCCGAGCCGTGGCGGTGCAGCGCCGGGCGGGCCGCGCTATTTTATGCTGGACCATCAAGAGCCCCGAGGCAGAACGAGCGGCGCTTTACCATGCAGATGCGATCACATTTGAAGGATACCTTCCCGAAGCCGCCGTAAAGGCTTGACCGTCGCGTTTTCGGCGCCACCTCCTGTCATGACACCCTCCGGAGCGAATGCAATGAAGGACAGCTCGGTCGAGATTACCGCAGCCCATAGCCTTTCTGCGGTCACCGAAGAAAACTGGGATCGCTGCGCCTGCCCAGAGGCAGCGGATGGCGGCCGTCCCTTTGACCCATTCACCACCCACCGGTTTCTTAAGGCGCTTGAGGACAGTGGGTCGGTCGGCACCGGTACAGGATGGGGGCCGCGCTATCTGCTAGCGCGCTTGGGCGGAGACTTGATCGCGGTCACGCCCCTGTACGCCAAATCTCACAGCCAGGGCGAATACATCTTCGACCACAATTGGGCCCATGCCTATGAGCGTGCAGGCGGCCGTTACTACCCCAAACTGCAGATCGCCGTGCCCTTTACACCTGCAACGGGGCGCAGATTTCTCACCCGCCCAGGTTTCGAGGAGTTGGGGATGGCGGCGCTGCTGCAAGGCGCGCTGCAACTTGCAGAGACAAATGGGGTCTCCACACTCCACGTTACCTTTTGCACCGAGGACGAAGCTGCCCGCGGCGAGGACATGGGGTTGATGCGCCGCGCCAGCCAGCAGTTTCATTGGCAGAACGCGGAGTATGACGATTTCGACGGATTTCTCGCCTCTCTGTCTTCTCGCAAGCGCAAAAACATCCGTAAAGAACGCAACGAGGCGCAAGGTTTTGGCGGCGAGATCAAGGCCCTAACTGGCGATGATATCCAACCTGCCCATTGGGAGGCTTTCTGGCGCTTCTATCAAGATACCGGCGCGCGCAAATGGGGCACACCCTACCTGACGCGGAAGTTCTTTGACATCGCCCAAGAAACTCTGCGCGACGACATTCTGATGGTGATTGCCGAACGAGAGGGACGGCCAATTGCAGGCGCTCTGAATTTCATCGGGCGCGAGACGCTCTTTGGTCGTTACTGGGGGGCCATCGAAGACCACCGCTGTTTGCATTTTGAGGCCTGCTACTACCAAGCGATTGACTACGCCATAGAGCAAGGTCTGGCGCGCGTCGAAGCCGGTGCCCAAGGAGATCACAAACTTGCACGGGGATATCTTCCGGTCACGATCCATTCGCTGCACTGGGTAGCCGATCAAGGTTTTGCACGAGCCATAGGTGAGTATCTTGACGCTGAAAAAGCCGCGGTGGATCAAGAAATTGAGATCCTCACCGGGTATGGCCCCTTTCGCAAACCTGACCCTTCTGCCGATCAACAGGACTGAAAATGGCTGAAAAACTGACCGACCGTACCGTTCTAGAGCCTCTCTTTGACGCTGGCTGGTCCCTTGTCGAGGGACGCGATGCCATAAAGAAGACCTATGTCTTCAAGAACTTCGTTGAGGCGTTCGGCTGGATGACCCAGGCGGCGCTGCTTGCGGAAAAGCACGACCATCATCCAGAATGGTTTAATGTCTACAAGACCGTAGAGGTCACGCTTTCGACCCATGACGCGGGCGGTCTGACTGGGCTTGATGTCAAACTAGCGACGAAGATGGACGCTTTGTAGCCGACCTGTTGTTGCGACTTAATTGCAATTAGATTGACAGATTGAGACTAAGTCGCAATATAGCAAACTGTGGTTTCGAGTTTGGAGAAAGACATGACCCGCCCGATCGCTATTGGCTCTGCTATTGTTTTGACGTCACTTTCCCTGACAGCAGCGGTAGCGGATGAAGACAAGCTGAAAGTCGTTACCACTTTTACAGTGCTTGCGGACATGGCGCAAAACGTGGCGGGGGACGCCGCAGAGGTTGTGTCTGTCACCAAACCAGGTGCAGAGATCCACGGCTATGAGCCGACCCCACGCGATCTGGTCCGGGCCTCAGATGCGGATTTGATCCTTTGGAATGGGCTCAATCTAGAGCTTTGGTTCGCACAGTTTCTGGACAATCTGGGTGACATTCCGTCCGTGACGCTGTCCGATGGGATTGACCCGATTGATATTGCGTCGGGATCCTATACCGGCAAACCCAATCCACATGCGTGGATGGGGCTGGATAATGCGCTGATCTATATCGATAATATTGAAGCGGCGCTGGCGGAGCATGACCCGGAGAACGCCGATATCTATGCGACAAATGCTGCTGCCTACAAAGACGCCTTGCGCGATACTCTTGAGCCCTTGCGAGCACAGGTCTCTACCATTCCAGAGGACCGCCGCTGGCTCGTGACCTGCGAAGGCGCCTTCAGCTATTTGGCGCGGGATTTCGGGATGCAAGAGCTTTACCTCTGGCCGATGAATGCCGATCAGGTTGGCACCCCGCAGCAGGTGCGCAAAGTGATCGATGGGGTGCGCGCCAATGACATTCCGGCGGTCTTCTGTGAGAGCACGGTCAACACCTCTCCTGCCAAGCAAGTCGCACGGGAAACTGGCGCGGCCTATGGCGGGGAGCTCTACGTTGACAGTCTTAGCGGCGCGGATGGACCGGTGCCGAGCTATCTCGACCTTCTAACCGTGACTTCTCAGACGATTGCCGATGGTCTGACCCAAGCGGTGAACTAGGGGCCAGGCCGGTGCTTCATACCAGTATCGATGTTGAGGACGTAAGCGAAGCTATCGGCATCGACGCGGCTGGTGTGACAGTGACATATCGCAACGGCCACACTGCGCTGACCGATGCAAGCTTTAGTATCCCTCGTGGCAGCATAACGGCGCTGGTCGGCGTAAACGGCGCAGGAAAATCGACGCTATTCAAGGCAATAATGGGCTTCTTGCCTGTAGCGCGTGGTCACATTGAGATTTTGGGCATGAGCGTGCGAGACGCGCTCCGGCGTAATCTGGTCTCTTACGTGCCACAAGCCGAAGAGGTCGATTGGGACTTTCCAGTTCTTGTCGAAGATGTGGTCATGATGGGTCGCTATGGGCGTATGGGCCTTTTGCGCCGCCCCAGACGCGCCGATCATGAAGCGGTGACGCAAGCGCTGTCCCGGGTGAATATGCTGGAAAAGCGGCACCGCCAGATCGGGGAACTCTCTGGGGGCCAACGCAAACGCGTCTTCTTGGCCCGCGCCTTAGCGCAAGACAGCCAGGTGATATTGCTCGACGAGCCATTCACTGGGGTAGATGTCACCACCGAAGAACAAATTATTGCTCTGATGCGTGAACTGCGCAACGAGGGCCGCGTGATGCTGGTCTCAACCCATAATCTGGGATCTGTGCCCGAATTTTGTGATCGGACGATCCTCGTCAAAGGCACTGTGCTAGATCATGGCCCAACCGAGATCGTCTTTACTCACGACAATCTCGAAAGAGCGTTCGGCGGCGTTTTACGTCGGTTCACCCTGGATGGTGATCTGCTCCATGACGACGAAGATGACCGCGCCGTGACCATTGTGACCGATGATGAGCGGCCCTTCGTGCAATACGGTGACGAGACCCAAACGAAAGAGACCGGTTCGTGAGCCTCGTGCTCGAGCCTTTCGCCTATCAGTACATGGTCAACGCGATCTGGGTGTCGGCCTTGGTTGGCGGGGTCTGCGCCTTTTTGTCGGCTTTTTTGATGCTGAAGGGATGGTCGCTCATCGGGGACGCCCTGTCCCATTCCGTCGTGCCTGGGGTCGCGGGCGCCTATATCCTCGGTCTGCCTTTTGCCCTTGGGGCCTTCATCGCTGGCGGTCTCGCGGCGGGGGCAATGCTTTTCTTGTCGGAACGCTCAAGCCTGAAAGTCGACGTGATCATCGGGCTGATCTTCACGGCGTTCTTTGGTTTGGGGCTCTTTATGGTTTCCGTCAGCCCCGTGTCGGTGTCGGTTCAGACCATCATCATGGGCAACATTCTGGCGATTTCTCCTTCTGACACGTTGCAATTAGCACTCATTGGGGCGGTGTCGCTGGTGGTCCTGCTGGTGATCTGGAAAGATCTTATGGTCACCTTTTTTGACGAAACCCATGCGCGTTCGGTCGGGCTGCGGCCTCGGTTGTTGAAGGCAATATTCTTTGTGCTTCTGTCGGCCTCGGTGGTCGCAGCTTTGCAAACGGTAGGGGCGTTTTTGGTGATCGCCATGGTGGTGACCCCGGGGGCGACCGCCTATCTGCTCTGCGACCGGTTTCCACGGCTTCTCATTGTCTCAGTCATGATCGGCGCAGGATCGAGCTGTGTCGGGGCCTATCTGAGCTACTTCCTTGACGGGGCCACAGGCGGGATCATCGTCTGTTTGCAATCCCTGGTTTTCGTGGCCGCCTTCCTCTTTGCTCCGAAACATGGGCTCTTGGCGGCGCGTGCAAAGGCTGAGGCCGCGCTCCGCAATGGGGTGGAGCCATGAGCCTGATCGACACAGCGCTGATGCCTTTTCAGTTCGGCTTCATGCAGAAAGCCTTCCTAATCGCCATCATTGTCTCTGTACCCACTGCGCTCTTGTCCTGTTTTCTGGTGATGAAAGGCTGGGCGCTGATGGGGGATGCGGTCAGCCATGCGATCCTGCCGGGGGTTGTCTTGGCCTATGTCTGGGGCATTCCGCTGATCATCGGCGCTTTCGTAGCGGGAATGACCTGCGCGGTGGCGACAGGGTTTCTCGCCAATAACAGCAGGATCAAGCAAGACACAGTGATGGGCGTTGTCTTTTCCGGCATGTTTGGTTTTGGGATCGTGCTTTATGTTGCGTTCCCGAGCGACGCGCATCTCGACCACATCCTATTTGGCAATATGCTTGGTGTCGGGGCGCAAGACCTATGGACGGCAGGGGTGATATCGCTGGGTGTCACGGTCGCGATTGCCCTGAAATGGCGCGACTTGTTGCTACAAAGCTTTGATCCCGTCCAAGCCACCGCGGCGGGTTTGCCGGTGGGTTGGCTGCATTATGGTCTGTTGGCAGCGCTGTCCCTAACCATCGTCGCGACGCTGTCGGCGGCGGGTCTGATCCTTGCGATTGGTTTGTTGATCGCGCCGGGTGCGATCGCGTTTCTGCTCGTCCGGCGGTTTGATCAGATGCTCTGGCTGTCGGTTTTGATCTGTATGCTGTCGATGGTCGGCGGTGTTTATCTGAGCTTTTGGCTCGACAGCGCGCCGGCACCAACGGTGGTCTTGATCCTGACCGCGGTTTTTGTCGTGGTCTTTGTGTGGCGACAGATCGGGGCACGCCGAGCGCTCGACCCAGCCACGCCGCCGAACTGATCCTGCGATACTGTCGAATTTCTTCCACATCAAACTCACACAACTGTTGCCTTGACCTCCTTACCGAGGTGCTACGGAAGTCATTGGCGATCAGCCAACATCTCAAGGGGAGGGGTCCCATGACAGTCAAACGTCATGCCGCCATAAAACTGACCGGCGCTCCCGTTGCCGCACCGGCCATTTTGCGGGCGGATGGCGCGCTGACGTCATCTGAAAGCATCAAAGTCTCAGCCGGGTAGGATTACATCCAGCCAAACATTTGCCGAAAGTTTCGAAGCGGAGTCCGATACTACGCAGAGACGTCTATCCCGAAATAGGCGGGCAAAGCGCAGCGCTTGGGTGCAGAACCGCTTTTGTGCGATACAATTTACCAGGAATGCTGCGCCACTTCTGCGGCGGCCTGAGACTCTGAACAGGTGAAGTCAGCATCACTTGGGCGGTCTTGTGATCAAATTTTAGGCGGCCATCACCGCATGCGCAGCGAGAGGGCGAGCTATTTATCCATATATTTTATAGCCTTAGCCTCCTTGTATCTTGAGTTTGGGCATCAAGGAGTGGGAAAGGCCTTCTCTTTAGATGATTTGACACGAATGTCAGTATTCCGTTCGCTGCGTTAAAGGCGCAGGGAGGATCAAGTGTCATGTGCACAGTTTGCGGCTGTCATTCAGCGGTGAAGACAAGGCCGGAGGAGGCAGCAGGAGAGCCCAAACATGCGCATCACTACGGATTGCGTGATCCTCAAAGCCGCGTCGATCCTGAGCAATCAAGCCAACCGATCTCGATTGAGAAGGACATCCTGTCGAAAAATGACCGCTATGCAGAGGCCAATCGGCGGCAATTCGAAGATGCAGGCCAACTGGCGCTTAACTTGGTGTCGAGCCCAGGCGCGGGCAAGACCACCTTGTTGGTCGAAACCTTGTCCCGCTTAAAAGAAACCTTTGAGGTCGCGGTGATTGAAGGGGATCAAGAAACTTCGGCCGATGCCGACCGGATCCGCGCAACCGGCGTGCCGGCGGTTCAGATCAATACCGGGAGCGGCTGTCATCTGGATGCCCATATGGTGGGTCACGCCCTCAAAGACTTACCCACTTGCACCAACGGCATCGTCTTTATCGAGAATGTCGGCAACTTGGTCTGCCCAGCGGCCTTCGATCTTGGAGAAAGCGCCAAGGTGGTGATCCTGTCCACAACCGAAGGCGATGACAAACCACTGAAATATCCCGACATGTTTCGAGCCGCTGATCTGATGGTGCTGAGCAAGACCGATCTCTTGCCTTACGTCCCCTTCTCTGCCGAGGCGGCCTGCGCGAACGCCAAAGTGATCAATCCAGAATTGGAGATTTTGGAGGTCTCTGCGACCACTGGAGCAGGGATGGCGGCCTGGCTGAACTGGATCGTGACCCAGGCCACCAAGACAATCGCCACAACGGGCCAGCAGCATGCATGAACTGGCCTTGGCACGCTATTTGATCGATCTGGTCGAAGAGAGCCTACCGGACAACCCTGCGCCGGTTTGCGCTATCGATGTTCGCTTGGGGGAGGCCTCTGCTATGGCCCGGGCGCTGCATTTTTGCTTTGCGTCTGTGGCCCGCGGCACGCGCTGCGAGGGCGCCGTCCTGCGCATTGAGGAAGTTCCCCTGACCATCCGATGCCGCCATTGCAACACGGTCGGCGCACCTACCGGCCGTTACAATTTTCGCTGCCCCGAATGCGGACGCCCCGCCCATGAAATCGTCACTGGAAAGGAAGCCGAGCTTAAATCGATAGAGCTTGGCGACCGCGTTTCTGTGCGTACAGCCAATCCTTTGCCCGAATTGGTGGGAAGGCACCGCCATGCCTGAACCGACCTGGCGTCCCGTACCGCATCAGCACCAAGGCCCGCATGGGGAGACCGCAGCAGACGCCCATATCTATTCTCCTCAAAAGCACAATGGCGTGTTCAAGGCAGCAGGTCTGCGGACATTTATGGGCGCGCCCTACTGTCCGCCAGACAGGCACGAAATCCGCGCGACCGGGGCGAAGATCGCGTTTCTTGGGGCGCCGTGGGACCAGGGCACGATTGTGCGCACGGGTACGTCGAGTGGTCCTGAAGGGGTGCGTGAGGCTTCCACTCAGTATTTTCCATACATGTTTGAATATGATGTCGACATCTTGAGCTTCTTCAAGGTGGTCGATTGCGGCGATATCCCGATGGTGCCGGGCAACAATGCGCGTTCGCAGGACTACATGTGCGACTACGTACATGAGTGTCTTGCAGGCGGTGCCCGGGTGATTTTGGTCGGTGGAGACCACTCTGTCCCGATCCCCGGTGCGCGTGCGCTCTCAAGGCATTTGGCCGAGACCAAGCCAGAGGCGGCCATGGGGTATCTGCACATCGATTGCCATCTGGATGCCGCGGTCGATTGGGGCGGGATTGAGATCACCAATGCGTCTGGGCCGCCTGAGGCGCTAAAACTGCCCAATTGCGCGGCGCGCAACATGGCGCATATGGGCTCTCGCAATGGGCTGAACCCTAAGGACTGGATGGATTTCTGGATCGACAACGACATTCCGATCATCGCGATGTCCGAAGTGGTCGAAAAAGGCATCGTACCTTGCACCGAGCGGATCATGGAGCGCGCCTGGGAAGGCTCTGAAGCGGTGTATGTCTCGTGGGATACTGACTCGCTCGATTGCAGCTGCATGCCGGGAACAAGCTGCCCAGAATGCTATGGGATCACCGCGCGGGAAGCGATCCAATTGGCCCGCACCATGGGACGCTACGGAGCAGATGTACTTGAGATCGCAGAACTGTCCCCCATTTTTGACGCCAGCCAGATGAGCATGAAACTCGCCTGCCAGATGATCTACCACTATCTTGGCAGCCGCGCCGCGACCCTGCGCGACAAGGGTCAAACCCCGTGAGACCGCCCGCGCCGCCCGACCCAGCCCCGAAGGACCAGCCCTCATGAACCCTGCCAAAGCCTTCACCCATCTTTTTTCGCCCCTTGGGGATGAGGATGCGGACAATTACCGCTCGCCGGGTCAGATCTCTTTCCTGCGCGCGCCCTTTGTGAAGATCGAGGAAGAGGCGCTTAGGGCTGCGGGCCGCCCTTATGCTTTCCTTGGTGTGCCTTATGACGAAGGCAACGTTGGCAAACCTGGCAGCGAAGACGGGGCACGGGACTTTCGGCTCTCATCGCTCGACTATTTTCCCTATTGGTTTGAATTCAATGTCGATCTGAACGAGGCGGCGATTGATTGCGGCGACGTCTCCATGCCGCGGGTGAACCCAGATCTGGCACATCGAAAGATCTATGAGGCGGTGCGCACCGTTCTGAAGGCAGGGCTGACACCGATCCTTTGCGGGGGGGATCGCTCAATTTCTATCCCGGCGGCACGCGCGCTGTCTGACCATTTGGGTGAGAGTGCGAAAATGGGGTACATGCATCTCGGCGCGCATTTGGACATGTCCGATAGCTGGGCCGGGGAACGCAACCTCACCGCCTGCGCCTTGGCGCGGATCACGGAGCTGCCCAATTTAAGCGCTGAAAACACCGCCCATATCGGGGCGCGCAATTCCTTCAATCCCAAAGACCATTTTGATCTGGCCAAAGAGCGCGGGCTGAAATTCGTGCCGATGTTCGAGGTGCTGGAGCGCGGGATTGACACGGTTTTGACAGAGCAGACCGAAAGAGTTTGGAGCAACACTGACGGTCAGTATCTGAGCTTCAACTTCAATGTCATGGACAGCTCGGCTGCGCCGGGGGTCACCGCGACAGAACCTGGTGGGCTGGACTCGCGCGAGATCATGCGCGTCGCCTCCCATATCGCCAAAGCCGGTGGGCCCACGGTCTATGACATCACCGAGCTTTGCCCGATCTATGATATCAGCAACGCAACCTCGCGCATGGCGGTTGCTGTCATCCTACGCATTCTTGCTGAGATTGCGGCAATCAACGGCGATCAGGTCGCCGATGACTTGCGCCGCCCCGGCTGGAACCATTGAAATAGCTTCTAAAAGCACTCCTCCGTCAGACAGGAAAAGGAACAGCATCTATGTCAAAGTCGTCACGCCCTTCCTTCGGTCACGCCCTGCCGCGCCGGCGGTTTCTGAAAACCTCTGCCGCTGCGCTTGCTGCCCCGGCGATCCTGCCGTCCCGCGCCTTTGCCAATGAAGAGCTGAACATCTTGGTCTGGTGCGATCACGCCGATCCCAAGTTGATCGATCCCTTTGCGGAGCAGTTTGGCGTCACGGTGAATGTGAAAACCTATGAGGGCACGGGCACCGCGATTTCGCTTCTCGACCAGTCGGGTGAGGGCGAATGGGATGTGTTGGTCGTTGACGCGCCTGATGTCCCGCAAGTCGCGGAACTCGGCTATCTGGCGGAGTTGCCCGAAGACATCGCACCTTGGGGAGATATCTTCCCACAACTAACCAACGCGCCCTGGTCCAAAACCGATGGCAAAATATACGCGGTGCCGGAAAAATTCGGCTACTACGGCTTTTGTTTCAACAAAGATGCGGTCTCTGTCGAGGATGCGCGCCGCGGCGACATCGCCTGGAACAGCGACTATGCCGGGCGGATCGCGGTCTATGACTACTATTTCCCGGTGATGCAGATGATTGGCATCTCTATGGGCAAAACACCTGCAGAGCTCAGCACCTCTGATCTGCCCGAGATCCGCGAGCGGCTTTTGGCGATGAAGCCAAATGTCAAACTGGTCGGCGATATCGTGGGTGTTCAGAACGCGCTGGTCACCGGATCGGTCGACGTGATCGTTGGCGGGGCGGAGTTTGCGGTTTCGGGCCTCGTGCCGACGCATCCCAATCTCGATTGGGTGATTTCCGACCAAGGGGGTCTGATTTGGAACCAAGGGATCGGGATTGTATCCGGGACGGGACGGCTAGAGCTTGCGACCGAATTTATCAAATACATCCTCAGCCCCGGGGGCCAGGGCGCGCTTGCGACGTCTGATTGCTTCTGGGCCATGCCTGCGAGCAGTGCGGCGACACTGACGCCGGAGCAAAAGACCATCCTGCGGTGGGATCAACAGCCAGAGTATCTTGCCAAGTCGCAATTCTCGCTCCTCCCCGATGCGGACATGGATTTCCAGATGCTCGACATCTGGACGGAGTTCCTTCAGTCCTAAAACCTGCGAGCGCGCGACGGATCAACGGTCTCACATGTCCGATATCCAGCCTTCGAAGCTGATGCCCGGCGGGAGATGGCATGCGTTTCCGGTTGCCCGGCTCGCGCTCTATCCAGCGGTTCTCTATTCGCTGTGTTTCTTCGTGGCGCCATTTGCCATTATGTTCGCTGTCAGTTTTTGGCAGCGGACACGCACGGGGCTCAAAGCCACTTGGGTGCTCGATAATTACGAGCAGTTTTTCGCTCGGGATTTTCTGATCCAAGCGTTGTTCAATTCGCTCGAAGTCACTGCGCTGACAGCGATCATTAGCGTGCTTGTGGCCTATCCCTTGGCCTACATTTTAGCGTTTCGCGTGCCACAACGTTGGCAACAGATCGTGATCCTGCTGACGGTTTTACCGTTTTGGACGGCCTATGTGGTTCGCTCTTATAGTTGGCTTTTGGTCTTGGCGGATAATGGGATCATCAATGCCTCTTTGATTGGGATTGGGGTTGTTTCAGAGCCCTTGACCCTGGCCTACACACGCGGGGCGACCATCCTGGGTTTTGTGCACTTCTTCACCATGCTTTTGGTGCTGACGATCTATTCCAGTCTCATTCAGATCCCCAGCAACCTCAAGGCTGCGGCCTCGGATTTGGGGGCTTCGCGCGCGCAGGTGTTCTTTCGCGTGACACTACCGCTCAGCATGCCGGGCGTTGCAGTGGGGGCGTTTCTCACCTTCGTCATCGCGATCGGAGATTACATCACGCCACAGATCCTGGGCGGCAACACCGAAGTCCTGATCCCCCAGGCGATCATTTTGCAGGTATCGCGGTCGGCAAACTTCCCCATGGCGGCCGTTTTAAGCATCGTCTTGATGGTCGTGGTGCTGGGGGTCTACGCGCTGTTTGCCCGATCCTTGAGGATGGACCGGATATGAGCGTGGAACGTGTGCAGCGCTTGCTTGAGACCTTCTACGTGGTCATCGTCCTGGGTTTCATCTATCTGCCAGTCGCTGTGTTGGTCACGTTCTCGCTGCAATCGGGCGATCTGCCGGTCCCGCCTTTCGATGGGCCGAGCCTGCGCTGGTATGGTGAAGCGCTGCAGAATGAGCGGCTTCTGAGCGCGCTTGGGAACTCGCTGCTTGTCGCGATCACCTCTGGCCTGGCTGCGACGGCCTTAGGCTTCCTTGCGGCCTATTCCTTGGCCCGGCACAGTGTGCGTCTTAGCGGGGGAGTGCGGTTTTTAATGATCGCGCCAGTCACCGTGTCCTATCTGATCATCGGCATGGGGCTTTTGATCACGTTCAATCTTCTGGGGATTGGGAAATCGCTTTTCGCCGTCATCCTCGGTCATACAATCATGAACTTGCCACTGTCCTTCGCGGTGATCTCATCGCAGATGAACGACAGTCACCGCACCATCGATGCTGCGGCGCATGATTTGGGCGCTTCAGATCTGCAAGTCCTCACTCGAATTGCGGTCCCGATGATGAAAGTACCGCTTTTTGCTTCTTTCTTTCTTGCCGCGACTCTGTCTTGGGACGAATTCATCATCGCTTTCCTGCTTAGCCGTTTCGACACCACCATGCCGGTCATCATTTTCGAGATGATGCGCGCGGGCCTTACGCCAGAGGTCAACGCCGCGGGCACGCTGGTCTTTGCCACCACGCTGATTGTCGTCCTGTTCGTGGCACTGCGGATCTTGATGCGCAAAGGACCCGCCGATGTCTAATCCCCTGGTCATCTGCGAGGATATCCAGAAGACCTATGGCGATTTCGTCGCCCTCGACACGCTCAACATGCAGATTGAGGCAGGTCAGTTTGTAGTCTTACTCGGGCCGTCTGGATCTGGGAAAACCACGCTGCTGTCGATCTTGGGCGGTTTCACCACGCCGACTACGGGCAAGGTTTTCATTGATGGTGTGGATGTCACCAATCTGAGGCCTGCGGAGCGTCCCACCGTAACGGTGTTTCAGGACTATGCATTGTTCCCGCATATGACCGTAGCGCAAAACATCGCCTTTGGCCTGACAATGCGGAACGTACCGAAGCTTACCCTGCAAGACATGGTTCAGAATGCGCTCCATACCATCGATTTGCAGGATCTTGGTGGCCGACGCATCCACGAGCTTTCCGGCGGACAGCGCCAGCGCGTCGCCTTGGCGCGCGCTATTGTGGTGGAGCCGTCCTTGTTGTTGCTCGACGAACCGCTTGGAGCGCTCGATCTGAAAATTCGCCAGCAAATGCAGGACGAACTGGTTGCACTGCAACGAAAATGCAAAACCACTTTTGTTCATGTGACCCACGACCAAGAAGAGGCGATGAACATTGCAGATGTTGTGGTGGTGATAAACCAGGGAAAAATTGAGGATATGGGCCCACCCGAGCGGGTCTATCTGCACCCGTCGAGCGTGTTTTCGGCAAACTTCATGGGAGAGAGCAATATCTTACCCTGCTCTTCGGTTGGGACCAACGGTGTCCAGACGTTGGTTCGCTCGGATTTCGGGGAATTGCTGGTGACTGGGGAGCTGCGCGTGGGAGACACAGCGCATATCTCTATCCGGCCTGAGCATTTGCGCGTGGGGCATACGGCGCAGAACGATCAGAAAATCTGCGATGCCAAACTAGTCTCCATGCGGTTTCAAGGCGCCTATCGCCGGGCCGTCGCGCAGATCGATGGCACGAGCACCCGATTGCACCTGCGCATCAAGCCAGAGCAAGAAATCACTGCCTCAGAGACCGCCCAAATCTATGCCAATCCAGAAGACTTCGTCTTGCTCCAACGCTAGCCGAAACAAACCCATTCAGACATATGGATGCGACCCAGACTGCTATGGCCCGCCAACCCAGAAAAATCACCAAACGCGAGCAACTGATCGATGTGGCTGTGCGCCTATTTGCAGAACAGGGCTATAGTGCGGTGCGTCTCAAAGAGGTGGCTGAAGCGACCAACAACACCTATTCGCTGGTCTATTACTATTTCAAAGACAAAGAAGAGCTTTTTGCCGCGTCGATGTCGGCGGCAGTGGAAAAGACGATCTCCCACTACAAAAGCATCAATCGCAGTTCAGAGGATCCTGTGGCTCGGATCGTGGAGTGGTTCCAGTTGAATGTCCTCTACGCGACCGAGCTTCGGTTTTTCGTTCGGATCATGATCGACGCGCCGGAGCTTAAGACCAAATCGGTGCAAATGGCCCGGGTGATCGACAGCTTCTACAAGTTTGAACAGACCATCCTGCAATCGAGTTTTCGCGTTGGGGTCGCGCAAAAGATCTTCGTTTGTCCCGATCCTGACGATTTGGCGCGCTTCACGTCTTGCCACATTGACGGGATCTATATGCGCAGTCTCAGTCGCGCCGATTTCGAAGTCGCCGATGCGTTTCGTGATCTCTATACCTATCTCATGAAGATACTGGAGTATGGCCCAAGCGATGTCCCTGATTTTGGCAAAGCTGGGGCCTTTGAGCATCTTCTGGTGTCTGCAGAAACCCTACACCGGTGAAGGGCTTGATTTGAGAGATTTGGCGCCCTTTCGGGCAATCGCGTGATCGATCATCGACATGCCGCGTCCACTTTCCAGAAGGTTTGCCGACGCGGGCCGAACGCTGCGTAGGAAGAAAGTGTTGCACCATGGCCAACATCGAAAAACCTTCAGGATGCCCGACCTTTATCGATCTGCTGGGAGCTAGTCTTTTGGTGCCTTTTCCCTGCCAGACAGTTTGACCGCGGCGCTCTGCACACATGTTCGCATCACTCTGATGGAGTCCTTGCGCTAGAATAAGTGTGCGGTCGCTGTGCATAGGAAAGCTCTGATTGTATTGCGCTGATCGCTGTTTTCATTGAGCCCTAAGGATTTCCGATAATCGATACCAAAGCCTTTCGCACCATTCGTTTTGCGAACATCTAAGGCGCAGAGTTCACGCTGGCGCAATGGCAAATGGTGAAGTATGTTGCTCGGCGGTCGTTGGATTGCCAGAGGATTGCGAGTTGCCTAAAATAGCTGACTTCTGGGCCAATGATAGCTAAGTAAACTGTCCTGCTTTGGCCAAACGCGCGCGCGACGCCGTGGCTTTTTTTGGCATAGCGCCTCCCGAGAGGTCGGGACTGTCCCAAGCCGAAGCCAGTTCCAGTGCCGCCGCTTATGCGGTCGAGCTTTATCATAAAGGCTTGGCAGTTGGTAATAACCACGGCAACGGATTTTGCACCCTGGACCAGCTTTTGACCGAAGGGCGGCGTCTCACGCTCTGCGCCGCTGATAATGTCCACTTCACTGAACCCGATCACTTTGGCGGAAAGGTGGTGGGGAAACCCCAAGCCAGTGAGCCCGAAGCGCTGCTGAGTGAAGTGAGAGACGAGGCGTTTTCCTCGAGCAGCAGTCCAGAGATCAAAAACATCGACTGGGACGTTGGTCATGACCATGTCAACCGCAGCGCGGTGGTCAGTGTGGTTGTCCAAGGGCAGGGCTCTGCCGCCGTTCTGTTCCATGAACAGACATTGACCCGCGCCTCGGTCCCGTTGGCGGGCTTTGCCGACCCGCCTTGGCAGCGGATGACCTCTATAGCCCGAGCCGGCGAGAAAGCCTGGTCCAGACCTTCTTGGGTCACTTAGGCTCGGTTCGGTCTCGCCACGGCTGAGCGGGGCCTGTATGGCGGCGCGATGACTGTCGATGTGCCTTTTGAGATTTTTTGCGTCTGTCCGCCAGGGTTGGAAGCCTCGCTTATCCAAGAGCTCACGTCTTTGGGGTTTGCCGACCCTGAGCCAACCGCGGGCGGGGTGACATTCAAAGGATCATGGGGCGACGTGATGCGGGCCAATCTTTGGCTGCGCGGCGCCTCGCGCGTGTCGGTGCGTGTGGCAGAATTCAGGGCGCCGCATCTGGCACAGCTCGACAAACGAGCCCGTCGCGTTGAGTGGGGTGCTTTTCTCCGCAGCGATGTGCCGGTGAAGGTCGAAGCGACCTGCCGCCGCTCGCGCATTTATCACGCGAAAGCTGCCATTCAGCGTATCTCGACCGCTATTGCCAGCGCGACTGGAGCGCCCGTGGTCAAAGATGATGACGCGCTCAGGGTCAGCGCGCGGATTGAGGATGATCTTTGCACCATCAGCCTAGATACGTCTGGCCCGCCCCTGCATCGGCGGGGTATCAAACAGGCGGTGGGCAAAGCCCCGCTGCGCGAAACCATGGCGGCGGCCTTCCTGCGCCAATGCGGGTTTGATGGGGCTGAACCTGTCGCTGATCCCATGTGCGGCTCGGGCACTTTTCCGATTGAAGCAGCGGAAATTGCGCAAGGCTTGGCGCCCGGACGTCAACGTACGTTTGATTTTGAACGTCTGGCCGGGTTTGATCCCGAGCTGTGGGCCGCCACGCGATCAGAAGCCCACAGGTTTAGTGCTGAGACTTGGCGCGGATTTGGCGCGGATCGGGATGATGGAGCCGTTGCGATGGCGCGAGCGAATGCAGAGCGCGCCGGCGTGGCCGATCAGATCGTCTTTCGGCGTCAGGCGATCAGCGCTTTTGAGCCTCCAGACGGCCCGCCGGGACTGGTGATGGTGAACCCTCCCTACGGAGCGCGGATCGGCAACCGGAAGTTGCTTTTTGCGCTCTACGGCAGTCTTGGTGCAGTGTTAAGAGACAGATTTTCGGGCTGGCGCGTGGGGTTGGTCACGAGCGACCCTGGGCTCGCCAAAGCAACCCAATTGCCGATGCTACCTAGCGTGCCTCCCGTGGCCCATGGCGGTTTGAAAATCGGGCTTTATCGGACGGATCGATTGCGCTGAGAGCATTGCGTGGCTCGGCGCCGTCGCGCCGAGCCTGTTTGTCATGTGACGCTGTTTAGGACGACTTCAGCAAGCTTTCACCCGCTGAGATTTCGCACGCGCCCGGGTTGTCCTCAACATTCAGCACGCTGACTTTGCCGTTGTCGACCAACATCGCGTACCGCTTGGAGCGTGCCAGCAAGCCGGCCGGAGGGGCGTCGAAATCCATGCCAATGGCCTTCGTGAAGGCGCTCGTGGGATCGCCTAGCAGCGTGATACCTGCGGCCTCTGATCCGGTGGCTTCGCCCCAGGACTTCAAAACAAAAGGATCATTCACAGCAACGCAGATGATCTCGTCCACGCCTTTTTCGGTGAACGCGTCTTTGGTACGGATGAAGCTCGGCATATGGGCCGAGTGGCAGGTTGGTGTGAATGCGCCGGGCACGGCGAAGACCACCACCTTCCGGCCCTTGGTCAATCCACTGAGGTCGACCTCTTCTGGGCCCGAAGTCCCAATCTTCATCAGTGTGGCTTCAGGTAGACTTTCCCCGACAACGATACTCATGGCGCACCCTTTCCTTGTTTGCGTCCCCATTTGCGCGATTATAGGCTGCGTTTTGTGACGTGCCAGTCACATCGAGGAGTAGCTATGGAACGCGTGGTGGTTGTTGGGGCTGGGCAGTCGGGGTCTGCCCTTGTGGCGAAGCTCAGATTAGAGGGTTACACGGGCGCAGTGACCCTGATCGGGGACGAGGATGAACCGCCTTATCAGCGTCCGCCTTTGTCCAAGGCCTATTTGCTCGGAGAGCTCGAGAAAGAACGGCTCTATCTGCGCCCGCATGCCTTTTATGCCGAGAATGAGATTGATTTGGTGACGGGCACGGCGGTGACCGGAATTGACCGCGTTGGCAGGGCGATTCGGACGGAGGCGGGAGATTATCCCTACGATGCCTTGGTCTTGACCACCGGCAGCCGTGCGCGTGCCTTGCCGGACGCGATTGGAGGCGCGCTAGACGGTGTTGTCACCGTGCGAAGCCTTGGTGATGTGCATGTGATGGAGCCGCTTTTTCGTGAACATGCGCGGGTTCTGATCATCGGCGGCGGCTACATCGGCCTCGAAGCCGCGGCTGTGGCCGCCAAATTGGGGTTGAAGGTGACCTTGATCGAACAAGAGCAGCGGATCCTAAAGCGGGTTGCCGCGCCAATTACTTCGGAGTTCTTCCGAGATCTGCACGTGAGCCATGGCGTCGATCTGCGCGAAGCTGTGGGTTTAGAGCGCCTGCTGGGCGAGAAGGACACTGTCAAAGCTGCAGTTCTGACCGATGGGAGCGAGATTGAGGTTGACTTTGTGGTGACGGGGATTGGGATCCATCCAGAAGACCGTCTTGCGGCAGCGGCCGGATTGGAAACCGACCGCGGGATTGTGGTGGATCGTTTTGGGCGCACCTCAGACCCCAATATCTGGGCAGCGGGCGATTGCACCGTTTTTGAGTGGCGCGGTGCGCCGACCCGCCTTGAAAGCGTTCAGAATGCGATCGATCAAGCCGAAGTTGTGGCCAAGAACCTGCTTGGCGCTGAAGAGCCTTATGATCCAAAGCCATGGTTTTGGTCCGATCAATTCGATGTGAAACTGCAGATTGCCGGGCTCAATCGTGGATTTGATCAGGTTGTGGTGCGTCCAGGCGAGCGCGACGGCGCAGTGTCGCATTGGTATTATGGTGCAGGAGAGCTTGTTGCGGTCGATGCGATGAATGATCCTCGGGCCTATATGGTCGGTAAGCGCTTGGTTGACGCGGGCCGGAGCCCCGATCCAGACCAGGTTGCTGATCCGGATGTGGATCTGAAAACCTTGCTCCGCGGTTAATCCGGAAAGGGGGGCTCCCGCCCGTCTTCGGCCCCTGTCGGGGCCTCATCCCGTTGGGCCTGGCAGCCGCTGGCGCGGCTGTGCCGCCGGTGGAGACATTTGGGAAAAGAAGAGGGTGGTAAGTGAGGATCATTGCGGGGAAATGGCGTGGGCTAAGACTTACCAGTTTGGGCAAGGGTGATTCAGCGGCACATTTGCGCCCCACCCAAGATCGCGTGCGCGAGAGCCTTTTCAACGTTCTTGCAGGCGGCGGATTTGGCAGTCCTCTTGAAGGGGCCAGTGTGTTGGATCTGTTTGCTGGCACCGGAGCTCTGGGGTTGGAGGCGCTTTCACGGGGCGCCGAGGCTGCGGTATTTGTCGAGACTGGACGGAAAAGCGCCGCAATCCTGTCTGAAAACATTCGCCTGACAGGGGCCGAGGCAGTGGCCAAAGTCCTCAAGGCGGACGCCACTCGGCTGCCGCAATGTCTTGGGCCGCCCGCGACGCTCGTTTTTCTGGATCCGCCTTATGGTCGAGGGCTCGGCGCCCGGGCGTTGGCCTCCGCTAGGGCCGGCGGTTGGCTTGCGCCGGACGCACTGATCCTTTGGGAAGA
This sequence comes from Pseudomonadota bacterium, assembly GCA_038751255.1. Taxonomy (GTDB): domain Bacteria; phylum Pseudomonadota; class Alphaproteobacteria; order Rhodobacterales; family Rhodobacteraceae; genus JANSYP01. Next base: position 24,478 of record JBCDGN010000022.1, on the reverse strand, counting down.
GGCTCAACCTGAGCCTCCACCCGAGGGTTTTGCGACCTTGGAGATCAGGCGCTATGGAAGCAGTGTCGTGAGTTTCTTAGAGCACCGTCCCCAATCTTTGGGCGACCGGTGAGCGCCAATGCACCTAAGCCAATCAGTTGAGCGGTGCGCTTGCCGTCCCTTCGAACTTTGCCACTGCGGCACGGGCATCATCGACGAGCCCGGCGCCGTCGAGGCCCTTGTCTGTGACCTCGGCAATCCAGGTCTGCGTCACTTCATCGCCCAAAGCCTTCACACGTGCGGTTTCTGCGTCCGATAGCTGCGTGATGGTGTTGCCCGCTGCAGCGATCAGATCCTTGCCTTCCCGGTCACCAATATCATGGGCGCGCCCCGCCCAAGCGGAGGTTTCCAAACCGGAATTGGCGTCAATGATAGCTTTGAGATCATCGGGCAGACTGTTGTATTTGGCTTTGTTCATCGCCCAGATGAAGTAGAGATTGTAGAGCGAGTTCTCGCCGGCAACATCGACATGGCTGTTGGTGAGTTCGTCGAGCTTAAGCGACGGCGCGATTTCCCACGGGATGACGCCGCCATCGACCACGCCTTTGGCCAGCGCCTCGGGGAAAGCTGGGACAGGCATACCCACAGGTGTTGCCCCGAGCCCACCGAGCAGCAGTGTCGCCGGGCGAGAGGGTCCGCGCAATCTCAGACCATCGAAATCCTCGACGCTTTCGATCGGCTCTCCCTTCTTATGGACGATGCCGCGCCCATGCATGTGGGCAGCAATCAGGTGCACATCGGCAAAGTCGTCCATGAGATGCTTCTGGGTAAACTCCCAGGCAGCAGAGCTCGCCTCTTCAGCGGACTTGGTGGTCATGAATGGCAGTTCAAGGGCTTCGGCCTCTGGGAAGCGGCCAGGTTGGTAGCCAGGAATGACCCACGCGCCATCGACTGCGCCATCGCGCACCAGATCATATTGTGCGGTTGGGCTGCCTCCGAGCTGCATAAAGGGATAGATTTCCACTTTGATGCGACCGTCTGACTCTTCTTCGATCTTTTTCGCCCATGGTTCGATAAAATATTTCGGATTGGCAGATTTCGGCGAAACGAAGTGCTGAAACCGTAGAGTGACCTCCTGCGCCGTGGCCGGAACGGCGAAAGCCGCAAAAAGAGCGAGCAGTGTCAAAGAGCGAAGCATGGCGAGCCTTTTGGTAGCCAGAAAAGAAGTGCCCGGCGTGACTATCACCAGTGCTCGCGCAGTGCCAGACCCCACAACCAAGCTTTGCATCGCGGTGAGAAGATACGTCCGTCGAGGATCATCAGGAAACTATCAACCGGATCTAAACGATTTTCCACAATCTAGTGAAAAATACGCTCGGTTTGGCGCGTCGCTCCACAACGATGGGTGAGCTTAGCCCGGGCGTTCAGTGATAATCCTGTTGGAGAACAGAATGCGTGCACACTTTGCGGCGCTAGCTGCCCTATTGTCTTTTACCTCGCCAGTTTTTGGCATCAATGTCCAAGATAGCTTCGCCAACGGCACGCGCTATGAGAGTGATCCAGTCTTTTATGCTGCGGTCTTAGGCTACGCCCCAGTATTTGACGGAGTCGCCTTTGTCGCCCATCAATCCGGGTCACTTTGTTCTGGAGCGCTGATTTCAAGACGATCTGTCCTAACGGGCCGTCACTGTACCGACGGGCTGGTTGCGCAGGATTGGCGCGTAAGTTTTGCCACAGGCGGGCAAGTCGTCGGCTATGACGTGTCGTCGGTCGCATCACTTAGTGCCAATCCACTAGAGCCGGACAATTACTTCAATGGCACCGATTTGGCAGTCCTGACGCTGGCGACCGATGTCGCAAATATTATGCCTTTTGAGATACTTGCTAATCCCACTGTGGGAGAGCCGGTAACCATGCTGGGCTGGGGTCTTCACGGCACCGGATCGACCGGCGCCTCAAGCATTGATGGTTTGCGCAGAATGGCAAAAAACGAGATCGATGTGATCGCTGCAGGGTATGATGGCAACAGCCTGCTCTACGCGGACTTCGATAAGGAAGATGGCAGCGAGAACACCACTGAGACGGTGCTTGGATTTGTCAGCTCTGAGACCGGGACTGACTTGGAAGGCCTGATCTCCAACGGGGACAGCGGGGGCCCCTTGCTGTACGAACGGGAAGACAGATGGGTTCTTGGGGGGATCGCTACAGGCGTCAATGCCTTCGACGGCCTCGCCAATTCCGATTATGGCGATCTTGGAATTTGGACGGGTTTCCGGTCAGACGCCGCCCGCACACTGCTGTCAGACGCTGGCGCGAGCTTCTACACGACCTCAACCCCCCCTCTGCCCGCACCGGTTTTTCTTCCAGCGCCGATCTTCTCGCTGGCCTCGGCATTGTTGGGGCTCGGACTTCTTCGCCATTTGTCGCGCCGAAAGCAGGCCCCCACCTGAGCGCGTAAGGCGTTCAGCGATACGTGGGGTGAAATTTCCCTGCTGGTGATAGCGTAAAGATCTCTGCCCCGGTCGCAGTAACACCAATCGAGTGTTCAAACTGAGCGGACAAAGACTTGTCTCGTGTGACCGCGGTCCAATCATCGGCCAGAACCTTGGTCTCTGGCCGACCCAAATTGACCATTGGCTCGATTGTGAAAAACATCCCTTCTTCCAGCACGGGGCCGGAATGTGGGCGTCCATAATGCAGAACATTCGGCGGTGCGTGGAAGACCCGGCCCAAACCGTGGCCGCAGAAATCCCGTACCACAGACATTTTGTAGTTCTCCACAAAACTTTGGATCGCGTGCCCGATATCGCCGAAGGTGTTTCCAGGGCGGACAGCCTCGATGCCCTTCATCAACGCGTCATGGGTAACCTGGATCAGGCGCTCAGCCTTGCGAGGTAGCTTGCCAGCCACATACATACGGCTGGTATCGCCATACCAACCATCGAGGATCACCGTGACGTCGATGTTCAGAATATCTCCGTCTTTCAGGAGTTTAGGACCTGGAATGTCATGGCAGACCACATGGTTGACCGAAATGCAGGACGCATGCTCATAGCCCTTATAGCCAATGGTTGCTGATACCGCACCGGCATCGTTCACCATGCCTTCAATGAACTCATCAAGCGCACCTGTGGACAGGCCAGGCGCAATCTTATCGGTCAGCGCATCAAGAATTTGCGCCGCAAGGCGCCCTGCCTTGTGCATGCCTTCAAATTCTACAGCACTATGAATACGAATGCCGTCTTTTGTCAGACGGCCTCGATGGCGATCATCCAAATTCGTCTCCGTCACTCGTGGCGATATGCGTTTTATCCCAGCTTCGAGCGTTGTTCCAGTGTGGCTCAAGCGGCTGAAAGCCGCGCCACCGGAAGGCGTTGGCCCAATCGCACTTCCTGAGGCGATACATAGCTCCCATAAGCCAGCATTTCGACCCCTGCGTCACTCGCGGCTTCAAAAGCTTTCGTGTAGGCCGGGTCGAGATCGGCGGCCATCTTGAGGCGCGCGCAGTCGGTACGCTGGACGAGATAGAGCATGACGGCGCGATGGCCCTCCGCGACCATGGCGCTGAGGTCTTCGAGATGCTTTGCGCCGCGGGCGGTGACGCTGTCGGGAAACTCCGCCCAATCATCCTCGCGCCTTAGATGGACGTTTTTCACCTCGACATAGGCGTCTGGGAGACCGTCTTGGCTTAGCAGGAAATCGACCCTGCTATGGCCGCGGTATTTGACCTCGGGACGAACCGTGCCGTAGGCGGAGAGCTCCTTCACCCGACGCTCCAACAGAGCCTCTTTCACCACCCGGTTCGGCACGCTTGTATCGATCCCGCAATAGTGTCCTTCGGGCAAATCGATCACCTTCCAACTCCATTTTAACTTCCGCTTAGGGTCGTCATTGGGTTCAAGCCAAATCCTTTGATCGGGCGTGGTCAGGCCCATCATTGAGCCGGGATTGGCACAATGGGCGGTCACCTTGCGGCCATCGTCCAACACCGCATCGGCCAAAAAGCGTTTGTAGCGGCGGCGAAAGCGGGCAGGCACAAGGGGGGTTTGAAAGCGCATGAGCCTTGGCCTATACCCGCTTGAAAACGGCGGCAAGGAGGCGCGGATGGCACAAGCGCAGACACCCAACCCAACCGCCGCCATGGTGGTCATCGGCGATGAGATCCTGTCTGGCCGAACCCGAGACTCAAATCTGCATCATCTGGCCAAGGAACTGACCTTGCATGGGATCACGCTTGCCGAGGCGCGGGTGATTGGCGATGTGCCTGAGCTGATTGCGGAAACCGTCCGAAAGCTTTCTGAGACGTACACCTATGTCTTTACTTCAGGCGGCATCGGGCCGACCCATGACGATATCACAGCGGACAGTGTCGCGGCGGCCTTTGGGGTCCCAATCGATGTGAGGGATGATGCGAGAGCTATCCTTGAGTCGCATTACGCTGTGACGAAGTTTGAGCTTAATGCGGCGCGGCTTCGCATGGCGCGTATCCCCGATGGGGCGACCCTGATTGTAAACCCGGTGTCGGGCGCGCCAGGCTTTAGTTTGCAGAATGTCCATGTGATGGCAGGCGTGCCCCGGATTTTCGAAGCGATGTTGGACGGTCTTTTGCCCGGCCTTGCCAAGGGAAACCCGGTGCTGAGCCGACATATTACTGTGTCTTTGCCCGAAGGAGAGGTCGCCGCGACCCTCGGGGCTTTTGCAGAGCGCTACAGTGATCTGAGTTTTGGGTCCTATCCGATGTTCGACAAAATGGGTCACAGGGTGAACCTGGTTGTGCGCGGCACCGATGGTGATCGGGTTGCGCGCGCGATCACCGAATTGGCCGATGCCCTTGGGGTCGCCTTGGCATGATCCCAGATGCTGCCCGTCTTCATGAGGCCTTAGAGGCTACTTGGCCCGCGGCAGGCGGCGAGATCATCGGCCCGTTTCACCTCCGGCGCGGCGAAGGCGGCGGACAACGCGTCTCTGCTGCGACTTGGTCTGGCAGCGCTGGTCTCTTTGATGCGCGCACGGCGGAGGACTGGTTGCCAAAAGCGCAGGCCAAGATGTCCAGTTGGGGTCAACCTCCGCTTTTCCGACTGCGAGAAGATGAGGTTGCGCTCGACACTTATTTGGATGATCGAGCCTATGTTCCCCGCGACGCGACACGTTTGCTCGCGGTGTCCGTAGCGCAATTGCTCACCCAAGATATCCCCCCGACATCGGTCTTTCCGGCGCCAGTTACCATGGCGATCTGCCGGGAGTTCTGGCGCGAAGGCGGGGTCACTCAGGGCCGTATGGCGGTGATCGACCGCGCACCACCTCCGGCGATTGCGCTTCTTGGCCGTCATGAAGACACTCCAGCTGGTGTGGGGCTCGCGGCGATCGATGGGAAAATTGCCATGGTCCATGCGCTCTATCTGCGCCCGGCCTTTCGCCGCCAAGGTGTGGCGCGGCACATGATGCACCAGGCCGCGCAATGGGCGGCATCTCATGGCGCAGAAACGCTGGCCGTTGCGGTCGTGGCAGCCAATGCGCCCGCAGTATCGCTTTTTCAAAGGCTGGGGATGGTCGATTGCGGTGGGTACCAGTACCGTGTCGCACCAGAGCCAGGATGACGCGTTGCAACACCGCTCTCGCGCTTGCCCTTGCCGCGATGCCCTTGTCGTTGGGGGCTGGGACCGAAGACTGGTTGCCATCCTCAGCGACACTCACCGGCTCGGAAACGGACCCTCCAGGACGCTACGGCGTGGCCTCAGGGGTCTGGGACGGGGTGGAGGTGCCCTTTGAAGAGATCGTTGGCGAGCGCGACCGAACGACGTTTCGCTTGCCGAATGAGCCAGGGGCGATCACCGATCTGATCAACTCGCTTTCGCAAAGAATGCAAAATGATGGGTATGAGCTGTTGCTCTCTTGCCGTGACCGTTCCTGTGGCGGCTTTGACTTTCGCAATCGCCTGGCCGTCCTGCCACTGCCGATGATGTTTGTTGATCTGGGCGAGTTTCGCTACCTCTCTGCGCGTCTCGGTGGACCTGATGGCGAAAGCTTGATCTCGTTTTTGGCCTCTGCAAGTGGCGACGTTTTATTTGTGCAAGAAGATCATATTTTTCCCCTCGCGACGGCCACTCAGCCCGCTGCGCCCGAACCTGAGACTGCGCCAGCATCGAGCGAGGCCGCGAAAGACGCAACCGTTGAAGAAGATACTGCCGTAGACGAAGCGACGGTCGCCGAAGAGACTTTGGAAAACGTGCCTGAGGACGCCAGCGATCTCGCAGAGCAATTCGCGGCGCGCGGTGAAACGGTGCTCGAGGGCATCAGTTTTCCAAGCGGTAGCACCGCGCTCCCGGCACAGGACTATCCGGCCTTGCAAGCCCTTGCGGTGTTTCTACAGACCACACCGGATGTGACCATCGCGCTTGTCGGCCATACAGATAACACCGGATCACTTGACAGCAATGTTTCGGTGTCGCGGCGCAGAGCTCAAGCAGTGGCGGATCGGTTGATCAGCGAATATGGCGTCTCACCGGGACGGCTCAGTGTCCATGGGATCGGCTATCTCGCCCCGCGGGCGGACAATCGCAGTGAGGCCGGACAGGAACTGAACCGCCGTGTCACAGCGGTTCTGCTCCCGTCCTAGTCATAAGGCTCTTACGCCTGAACGGGCGAGTTCTTCGGGGTGCTGACATTCACACCGATGTGATCAAGAAACGCGGTCACCTTTGGCATCATTTGCGAGCTTTGGGAGGTGCTGGCGATCATGTATCGGATCTGCTCTGGCAGACCCTCTAGCACCCGCGACAACCTGCCGGCATGAAGCGCCTCATCCACCACAAAGCTTGGCAACCATGCGATCCCGGCCCCTTCTTTGGCGAGATCGGCGATTGAAATATCTTTGTTCACCTGCGCCCGCGCCCGCCCACGAATGGTACGGATCTCGCCGGTATGAGATTTCAGCCGCCACGCACCGTCGGCGGAACTGCCTGAACTTTGCAGCAGGTCGTGCATCGCCAAATCTTCGACACGCGAAGGAGCGCCCTGGGTCTTTAGGTATGCGGGCGAGGCCACCAACTCCATCCGGTAGGACGTGATAACCCGGTTTTGCGTCGTGTCGAAAGCCGGATTTCCGGGTGCAATCGCCACATCAAAACCTTCCGAATTAAGCTCGACAGGCCGATCAAGAAAAACCAAATCAACGGAAACGGATTGAAACCTTCCCAAAAAAGCGCCGAGTTTTGGGGCGATATAGGCTTCGCCAAAAGCTGGCGTAACCGCGACCCTCAATTGGCCCTCAGGTTCGGATTGCAATGCGCCGACCATCCCATCAGCTTCACGCGCGGCCTCTAAAACGAGCTGTGCCCGTTCGTAATATATCAGGCCGATCTCGGTGGGGTTGACGCGCCGGGTTGTTCTATTGAGCAACCGCACTCCAAGGCGTGTCTCCAGGGACGAGACATGTTTTGAAACTGCCGATTTGGAAATATCAAGTTTGCGGGCGGCGCCCGTGAATCCACCCTGATCGACAACAGTCGCAAAGGCCTGCATTTCGGTCAGTCGATCCATTCTACTGCTCCACACTATACTCTAAACTGGGTTGCACAATCCCTGGCAAGTCAGGCCAAATTATGACCATTTTAAGGAAACTATTGGCAAATTTGCGCACAATCCCACGGAGTCATGTCTCGTCAATCACAATTCTCTTCTCAGCGCAATCAAGCGCTGAGTAAGTGTTTTTCCCAGATTTAAGCCCTAAGAGCGCGTGATTTATGGATTAGAACGTCGCGGCAAGCCGCGTTCCAGCGTCAATTGCGCGTTTTGCATCGAGCTCTGACGCCACGTCAGCTCCGCCAATAACATATATGCGAGCATCTTGTGATGAAAGATCATCGGCGAGAGACCTTTGTGGGATTTGCCCCGTACAGAGAATGACAGTGTCTGCTGGGAGTTTTTCCAATTCATTGGAATCTTTCCACCGAATGGCAAGATAACTGGGGCCGATGTGATCGTAGGTCACGCCGCCGATCATTTTTACACCTGCTTTTTTCAATGACGCGCGATGGATCCATCCAGTGGTTTTTCCAAGGCGCCGTCCGGGCTTTTCTGCTTTGCGCTGCAGCAGGGTAATTTGCTTTTGCGCAGGTGTTGCGTCTGGACCTTCCCGACAAAGGCCGCCGCGCGCTTGTTCGGGATCGGTCACGCCCCATTCGCGCAGCCAAAGGTTTAGATCGGTGGTGCTGCTCTCGCCCGGATGGGACAGGGTATGGGCCACATCAAAGCCAATTCCGCCCGCGCCAAGGATCACGACCCTATCGCCGATCTCGGCCCCGGTCAGGGCGTCGGCGTATCCGATGACATGGGATTGATCCTGGCCTGGTATTTCAGGATCGCGTGGTAGAACGCCGGTCGCCACGACAATCTCTTCAAAACCACCGAGATCTTTTGAAGAGATCGTCTGGCCCAGTTTGAGCGTGACCCCGGTGGCCGAGACGCGATGGGCGAACCAATCAACAAGCCCGTCGAACTCCTCCTTGCCCGGCACGCGCCTTGCCAAGTTTAACTGACCCCCAATTTTATCGGCCCGGTCAAATAATGTGACCTCATGGCCCCGTTCAGCCGCAGCGATCGCGGCGGAGAGACCCGCGGGGCCTGCACCAACGACAGCAACACGCTTAGGCTGATCGGTTGGCAAAAGGCGCAAGTCGGTTTCGTGACAGGCGCGTGGATTGACCAGACAGCTCGATACTTTGCCGGAGAACGTGTGATCAAGGCAGGCTTGGTTGCAGGCGATGCACGGGGCGATGTCTTCCGCCTCTCCGCGTGCGGCTTTCGCCACAAAGGCGGAATCGGCCAAGAAGGGCCGCGCCATAGAGACCATATCAGCACAGCCGTCAGCTAACACCGCCTCAGCGACTTCAGGCGTATTGATCCGGTTCGAGGTGATCAGCGGGAGGTTTATCTCGCCCATCAGCTTTTTCGTCACCCAGCTAAACGCTCGGCGTGGGACACTGGTCGCTATGGTCGGAACCCGTGCCTCATGCCAGCCGATCCCGGTATTGATGAGGCTCGCGCCGGCCTCTTCGACGGCTTTTGCCAGCATAACGACCTCTTCCCAACTTGATCCTTCCGGCACCAAGTCGATCATCGACAGGCGGTAGATCAGGATGAAGTCCGGGCCGACTGCGGCGCGACAGCGCCGTACCACCTCGACCGGCAGGCGCATGCGGTTTTCATACGATCCACCCCAGTCGTCGTCGCGTTTATTTGTGCGTGTGACTAGGAACTGGTTTAGGAAATACCCCTCCGACCCCATGATCTCGACACCGTCGTATCCCGCTTCACGGGCGCGGGCGGCCGCATCGGCGATGTCCGAGATTTGCTTTTCGATGCCCGTAATGTCGAGTTCTGATGGTGGGAAAGGGGAAATCGGCGACTTGATCGCTGAGGGTGCGACCGCTTTGGGTGAATAGGCATAGCGACCGGCATGGAGGATTTGCATCGCGATCAAACCGCCGTCGCCATGGACCTTCTCGGTCACGATGCGATGCTTGGCGATATCCTCGCTGCGATACATCCCCGCCGCACCGGGAAGAACAGCCCCTTCCGCATTCGGGGCCATACCGCCCGTGACCATCAACCCAACGCCACCGCGGGCGCGTTCGGCAAAAAACTCAGCGACGCGATGCCAATCTCCGGTCTCTTCCAACCCTGTATGCATCGATCCCATGAGAACCCGGTTTGGCAACGTGACATGGCCCAGATCGAGTGGGGAGAGCAGATTGGGGTAGGTGGTCATGAGGCCTCCTCAGGCAGAATGTCCCTTTGGTGACAGGCTCCGCCCCCCCGGTCATGCGATACGTTGCGTCATTGGACCGGGGGCCTCACCATTGACAGCAAAACGTTATCCGGGGCTTGGTCGCGCCGCAAAAGGAGTGAGTGGCAATGCGGGTTTATGTTGATGCCGATGCCTGCCCGGTGAAGGCAGAGGTGATGCGGGTGGCGACACGCTACGGTGTGCCCGTGGCAATGGTCAGCGATGGCGGTGTCCGTCCCTCGGCCTTTCCTGAAGCTGAGATGGTCTATGTGCCGTCAGGTCCTGATGCGGCAGATCGCTGGATCGTCGATCACACAGCCTCCGGGGACCTTTGCATCACCGGAGACATCCCACTGGCCGCTGCGGCGATCAAGGCCGGCGCTTTGGCGCTGACCTTTTCCGGCGAGACACTGAGTGCAGAAAACATCGGACCTCGTTTGGCGACACGTGATCTGATGCAAGATATCCGCAGCGCAGATCCGTTTCACCAAGGCAAAGGGGGTGGGTTCGGCAAGGCCGAACGTGCCGCGTTTTTGCAAGCGCTCGACCGGCTGCTCGCACGAGAAGCGAAACGTGCTTGAGACACGCCGTTTCAGGCCTCGAACGGATCAACCTTGTAAGAGCCGTCGTCACGAACACTTGGTCCCTAGGGCTGACCCGCGATCAACACTTCGTCGATCTTGGCGTTTGACGGGATGTGTTGCGTCCCGCCAATGCTGCTGAACAAATATTTTGGGATCAGCGTTTCGAGATTTTCCAGCCTCCAGCGGGCTTTCTCGAGTGTTTCTCCCAACACAAGTGCGCCGTGATTGGCCATCAGGCATACATGCCGGTCGCCCAGATGGCGTGAGCAAAATGCCGTCGGCGAGACGTGCCAAGACGTTTCCAGAGATCCCGCGTATTCATCCAAAGGCAAGTTTCGACCAAGGCTTGCCGTCTCTCAGAGGGATCCGAAAGCGGGGGCGCCGTCCTGCAAGCGTCCTCTGTGTCGTGTGCAACGCACTATTCGGCTGCTGTGGCAAATTCAGGAAAGAGACTTGTGAGCCCTTCTTCGGAGGCTGCGCAAATGCCGCGTTCGGTGATCAACCCGGTGACCAGGCGATGCGGGGTCACATCAAAGGCCGGATTGCCTGCCTCGGTGCCATTGGGGGTTACCTGGACGGTATCGATCTCTCCTACAGTATTTCGGCCCTGTATATGGGTGATCTCTAGCGGACTGCGTTCCTCTATTGGGATCTCGGCGACACCGTCCCGAACGGTCCAGTCAATCGTCGGCGACGGCAGGGCGACATAAAAGGGCACGCCATTATCCCTTGCGGCGAGGGCCTTTAGATAGGTGCCGATCTTGTTGCAAACGTCGCCGCTGCGGGTGGTGCGGTCGGTGCCGGTGATCACCATATCAACAAGTCCATGCTGCATCAGATGTCCGCCGGCGTTGTCTGCGATATAGGTATGCGGCACGCCATGACTGCCGAGTTCCCAAGCGGTAAGCGCGCCTTGGTTGCGCGGCCGGGTCTCATCGACCCAGACATGGAGAGAAAGCCCGGCATCATAGGCTTGATACATCGGGCTGGTTGCCGTGCCCCAATCGACGGTGGCAATCCAGCCAGCATTGCAATGGGTGAGCAGGCGCACCGGCTCTCCTGCCGGTTTCTTTGCTGCGATGTCTTTGATCAAGCCCAGTCCGTGTTGGCCGATCTGGCGATTGATCTCGACATCCTCATCGGCGATCTTGTGCGCCAGAGCGCGCGCTGCTTTGGCTCGTTCCCCCGGTGCGAGAGGCAAGAGCGCCGCGCGACAGCGATCCAATGCCCATCTGAGGTTAATCGCTGTGGGTCGGGTTTTTTCCAAGAATACCCAGGCAGCTTCGACATTTCCGTCAGAGGGGTCCTCGGTCATCGCAAGTGCCATGCCATAAGCTGCGGTCGCGCCAATCAGGGGAGCGCCGCGTACCCGCATCTGGATGATGGCGTCGGCAAAGTCTTGCATCGTGGCCACAGGGGCGATCCTAAACTCATGCGGGAGCCAGCGCTGATCGATGATTTCGAGGACATCCCTCTCGGCGTTCCACCAACGCGACCGATAATGCGTGCCATTCACCTGCATCTGACCGTTCCCGTATGTTTTTGTTGGGCGCTATGTTTCCTGCTTGGGAGTGAGAAATCCAGTGCTTCTCGACGTTGCAGCGTCTTTTCTGCGATCTATGGACTCATGGCGCCTGGCGAGACGCCCGTCTGGGCGGCCCCACCCAGGAAAGCGGTCTTTGCTTGGCTGGTGTCTCGCAACCCACCCGCCGCCCCGCCGGGCGTCTTTGCCTCAGGCGGCCTGCGGTGTCGGTGTGCGTGGGGCTTCGCGGATTGGCAGGTGAACCAAAGCGCTCAGGGCGCCGACGCCGACACCGACCCACCAGACGGTCTCATAGCTGCCATACAAATCATAGAGACGTCCGCCGAGCCATACGCCCAGGAAACCGCCCAATTGGTGACTAAAGAAGACCACGCCATAAAGTGTTCCCATATAGCGCAGCCCATAGAGATAGGCGATCAACCCCGAGGTGAGCGGGACCGTGGCCAACCAAAGCGCCCCCATAAGCCCGGCGAAAATCACCACTGTCGCTGGTGTCATGGGGGTAAGGATAAACCAGGCGGCCACCACTGTGCGCGCGGTATAGATCCCCGCGAGAAGATATTTCTTGGGGACGTAATTCCCCAGCCACCCCGCAGCAATGGTGCCCACAATATTGGCCAAACCGATGATCGCGATAGAGATCGCGCCGAGCGCTGAGGTTGTGGTGATGCCCAAACCATGCAGCAACCCGCCTGGCATGATCGGTCCGCAGGCCTCGGTGACAAAGGCGGGGAAATGCGCGGTGATGAAAGCCAACTGATAGCCGCAAGAGAAAAAGCCAATGAAAATTAGCGAGTAGGAAGGATCTCTAAACGCGCGCTTTAGGACATGGCCAAAGCTTTCTTCGAGTTCGGCTTTGCTGGCCTGCTGCTCTGTTGCCATCATTGGCAGGCACAGCAGTACCGCCAAAATCGCCACCGAAAAGACAATGAAAACCGATTGCCAGGGCATCAGTGTCAGCAGCGCTTCTGCGGTGGGCGGGCCAACAACCTGCCCCATTGAGCCCGCCGCTGTTGTGATCGCCAGCGCCATGGAGCGGTGTTTGTCGCTGGCTGCACGGCCCACCACGGCAAGGATCACACCGAACCCTGTGCCCGCGATCCCGAAGCCAACGAGAAATTCGAGGGTTTGATGCGCCAGCGGCGTTGTAGAGAAAGCCGACAGCACCAATCCCAAAGCATAGAGAAGTGCACCGATGATGATCGCGCGGCGGTCTCCGAAACGTTCTGCGATCGCTCCGAAGATTGGCTGGCCGATACCCCAGGCGAGGTTCTGGATCGCCAGCGCGGTTGAGAAATCACTGCGCAACCATTGAAATTCATCGGCGATGGGGATCTGGAAGACGCCAAAGCTCGCCCGGATTGCGAAGCTGACCAGCAAGATCAGGCTACCGGCAATGAGGACTGGGGTGATGAGTCGTGCTTGTGGCATGAGGCTTTGTTGCGCGCGCTGCTCCATCGCGTCAAACAAATGGTTTTGATGAATGGAGTAAGAATTACTTAAGTATTGAGCGCCACCCGCGCGGCGTTCCTACGCTTTGTTAACCATAAAGGCCGAGCTTTTGTTCATCTTCACAGGAGGTTCGCCATGTCCCGCAGATCATCACTCGCCCAGACCCGCCGCGTCGCCGCCCGCAGAGCTGCTCCCAAGCCGCTGCGCCGTGTGAACCGCCCGCCGGTCTATTGCGATGACATAGATGCGCTCGGCGCCCACTGGGCACAGATGCAGCAGGCGATGATCGAGACCGCCCCGCTGCGCCGCTGAATAGAAGCGGCAGCTGAAATCTCACTTTCGCCATAGGGGCAGAGACGCTACCCCTGCCCTATGACGCCGCTGAAATACATCTATGCCAACCGGGCCGCTGAAGGCATGATCCGGCCCGATCCGATTCAAGAGGCGCTGCTGCCTGAATTTGACCGGATCAGAGCCGCTCTGGCGGAGCCGGTGCCAAAGCGGGGCTTGTTGGGCTTCGGTAAAAAGCCAGAGCCGATCAAGGGCCTTTACATTTGGGGTGGGGTCGGGCGCGGCAAATCCTTCTTGATGGATCTCTTTGCGACCCATGTCAGCGTGCCCAAAAGACGGGTCCATTTCCACGCCTTCATGCAAGAGGTGCACGCCGATTTGGCGGAAGCGCGCAAAACGGGCGTCGATGACGCGATTATCCCTGTCGCAGAAGATATCATGAAGGATATCCGACTTCTCGCTTTCGATGAGCTTCAAATCACCGACATCACCGATGCAATGATCGTGGGGCGCCTATTCGAACGTCTGTTCGATGCGGGTGTTGTCGTGGTGGCGACCTCGAATCGGGAGCCTGACGCGCTTTACAAAGATGGGCTAAACCGTCAGCTTTTCTTGCCTTTCATCGAGATGATCAAAGAACACCTGGTGGTGTGGGAATTGGCAAGCGACACCGATTACCGCCAGGACCGGTTGGCGGGTGAACAGGTTTATTTCACTCCTTTGACTGAAGCGAACCGCCGCAAGGTCGACCTTATCTGGCAAGAGCTTGCTGGTGCTGGCCGAGAAAAAGCTTCGGCCGTCTCTTCGGAAGGGGCGGCCAATGTGGTGCGGGGCCATGGGATCGCCCGAAAGCAGGGCTTGGTGTTGCATGTCAGCGGCCGCGAGGTGGAGCTTCCCCGCTTTCGCAATGGGGTCGCACGGGTGTCGTTTTGGGACCTGTGCGGACAACCCTTGGGCGCGGCGGATTATCTGGCCGTGGCCGATGCCGTGCGGGTTCTGATCGTCGAAGATGTACCCGAGATGGGGATCAGTAAATTCAATGAGGCAAAGCGCTTTGTGACCCTCATCGATACGCTCTATGAGGCGCATGTAAAGCTGGTTATCTCGGCGGCAGCTGAGCCCGACAGGCTGTACCTTGAGGGCGCGGGAAGCTTTGAGTTCGAACGCACAGCGAGCCGTCTGGTCGAGATGCAAAGCGCGGAATGGTGGCACCCGCGGGAGGTGCCGGACGACCCTGCGGAAGCTGTGAACCTCTGAATATCGGCGCTTGTCGGCTCGGCCCGGGCGGACTTGCATGGGCAGAGCCTCTATTCCGTCGCGGCGCTCTGCGAATTGGCAGTCAGCATCTCAGCGATGAATTGGTCCAAAAGTGTTTGCAACGCTGCATCCTCCAACGGTTCTTCAAGATGCGCCGTCACCGCCAGTGAGACCAACCTGTCTTGCAAGCTCAGCAGCGCGCGCCATGACAGGGGCGACAGCCCTGCGGGTCGCGCGGTGCTGCTATCTTCAAGCTGCAGCCATAAGACAGTGTCTTTGACTTGGGTTTGTACGATCTCGACCGTGTCGCTTTGACCGTCAGTGGAAAGGGCCGCGCGCCCGGCCTCTGACAGAAAAAACCGCTCTAGCTGGGCGGTGTTGGGCTGTTGTGGGATTGGAGACGGGCCAGAAACAAGCGCCGTCAGCACCGCCGAAATCTCTGGTGCCTCGGTGGTTTCATAATAGAGCCGCGCGCAATCGCCCATCATGACAAAAACGCCCGCATCGGTGTCCCGCGTGGCCGTGGTGTCGATGCAGTAGCCCGGCGGACCGAGAATGGTGATGTCGGTCGCAGCAAGCTCGTGCGACCGGATCGGAGGTCCCGGCAGCGGCGTAAAACTCCGCGCGGCGAGACCGCCCGCCATCAATCCGAGGATCATGCAGAGCAGGGCGGCTGGAGCCGCCCCTCCTAGCAGTTTAGAGATCGGCATAAATGTGGCGCTCGGCCTTCGCACCGGGATGGGTGATCGCGCCCTCTCGGGTTGGTCCGACCTGCTGGGCGTATTTCCAGAGAGCGCCGCTGGCGTACATCGTCTCCCGCGGGCCGCCCCATGCCGCCTTGCGCTCCTCTAGCTCTTTATCGCCCAACGCCACCGAGATCTCACCCTTGATCGCATCGATAGTGATCACATCGCCATCTTCGACGAGCGCAATGGGTCCACAATGCGCCGCTTCGGGACCGACATGACCCACACAAAAGCCGCGCGTCGCCCCAGAGAAGCGCCCATCGGTGATCAGCGCCACCTTCTTGCCCATGCCTTGGCCCGAAATCGCGGCGGTCGTGGCCAACATCTCGCGCATTCCCGGCCCGCCTGCGGGGCCTTCGTTGCGGATGACCAGTACCTCGCCTTCCTTGTAATTGCGGTGCTTGACCGCCTCAAACGCGTCTTCCTCGCATTCAAACACGCGCGCCGGTCCAGAAAACACCTGCTCTTCGGGCGCCATGCCGGCAACCTTCACGATTGCGCCTTCTGGGGCGAGATTGCCCTTGAGCCCCACGACCCCGCCCGTGGGCGTGATGGGCTTGTCGACGGGGTAGATCACACGGCCATCGGCTTCGCGCTCGACCAGATCGATCTCTTCGCCGATAGAACGTCCGGTGACGGTCATGCAGTCTTCGTGGATGAGCCCAGCACGGCGCAGTTCTTTGAGCACAACTGGCACACCGCCCGCCTCGTAAAGATCCTTGGCGACATATTTCCCGCCTGGCTTGAGATCCACGAAATAGGGCGTGTCACGGAAGATGTTGCACACATCCTCCAGGTTGAAATCGATCCCCGCTTCATGGGCAATGGCGGGCAAATGCAGCCCCGCATTTGTGGACCCGCCGGTGCAGGCCACCACGCGCGCGGCGTTCTCCAGGCTCTGCAAGGTCACGATGTCCCGCGCCCGGATGTTCTTCTCGATCAGATCCATGATCGTTTGACCTGAGGCTTCGCAATAGGCGTCCCGGCTTTCATAAGGCGCTGGCGCGCCGGAGGAATTGGGCAGTGCCAGACCGATGGCTTCTGAGACACAGGCCATGGTGTTGGCGGTGAACTGGCCGCCACACGCCCCGGCGCTGGGGCAGGCTACTTTTTCCAGCCGCCGCAGCTCTTCGTCAGAATTGGCGCCTGCTTGGTGGCGGCCCACCGCTTCGAACACGTCCTGGACCGTAACATCCTTGCCGTCGAGCCGCCCCGGCAGGATTGACCCGCCATAGATGAAGACTGACGGCACATTCAAACGCACCATGGCCATCATCATGCCTGGCAGGGATTTATCGCAGCCCGCGAGCCCGACGATTGCGTCGTAACAATGGCCGCGCATGGTCAACTCAACGGTGTCGGTGATCGCTTCGCGGCTGGCGAGGGAGGAGCGCATGCCCTCATGGCCCATCGCGATCCCGTCGGTCACGGTAATCGTGGCAAACTCCCGCGGCGTGCCGTTCGCAGCTTTCACACCGAGCTTTACAGCCTGGGCCTGCCGGTTCAGCGCAATATTGCAAGGCGCTGCCTCGTTCCAGCAGGTGGCGACGGCGACCAAGGGCTGGTGGATCTCCTCCTCGCTCATCCCCATAGCGTAATAGTAAGAGCGATGCGGCGCCCGTTCAGGGCCTTCGGTCACATGGCGCGACGGCAATTTTGATTTGTCGAACTGGCGCTTGAGCATAGCTAATTCTCCCAGGGTCGCGGATGTCTTGGTCTAGGCAAGCCGACAAGGCTGCGCAAGATGGCTGCGGCTTTTCCTTACGGCGTGGTGAACATAGCTCAAGGAACTTCAGGAAGGACAGAGAACGCGCATGACCACTGCCCATCGTGTCTATATCGCTCCGGCCCGCGCGCGCCCCGGCCTGTGGCGCTTGGTGCTTGGTCTGCTTTTGGTGGCCCTGGTCTATTTGGCGCTGAACGGGATCGCGTTTCTGGTCTACGCGTTGCGTTACGGGCCGGATGACGCATCGCTTCTGTTCGCATCGCTTGGTGTGGCCTCGACGCCCGGGTCGCTCCTCCTGGTGCTGGCCACGTTCTTTCCGATGATCCTGGGGCTCGCTTTGGTCTGTTATTGGCCCCATCGCCGGTCCTTTGGCAGCCTCATTGGACCTGCCCCGCGCGCCTTGAGGGATTTTTTTCGCGCCATTGCGGTTTTTGGTGTCATCTACGGCGCCGCGAGCCTGGCATTCTTTGTAATGGAGCCGACCCAACCCAATCTGCCTGTTGGGCTATGGGCGCAACTATTGCCGCTTTTGGTGATCGGCCTCATCATCCAAACCGGCGCTGAGGAGCTTTTGTTTCGCGGCTATCTGCAACAGCAACTTGCGGCGCGCTTTGCCTCGCCCCTGATCTGGGCCGTGCTGCCATCGCTTTTGTTTGGTTTGCTGCACTACGATCCCGTCCGTCTGGGCGCGGTCGCCCCTGCAGCAGTCCTGGCGGCCCAATTTTTCGGTCTAATCGCTGCCGATCTTACGGTCAAATCCGGGACGCTTGGGGCGGCGTGGGGGGCGCATTTCGCCAACAACTTTTTTGCAATCGGGGTGATCTCGGTCGATGGTAGTTTGACGGGTATGGCCTTGCGACTAACGGATTTCGATATCGTCTCATTGGCCGAAGCACCTTGGCTTCTTGCCTTGGATGTCCTGCCGCTCTGTCTTGCGTGGCTAATCCTCAGGCGCTGGATCATCACATCCTAGGGGATTTGCAAATCCCGGCTGCGCCGCTTATCTCCGCCTCACTGCAATTGAGGCACCGATGAACTGGATCTCGAACTACGTCCGCCCAAAGATCAACTCTCTGTTTTCGCGCCGGGAGATGCCCGAGAATCTTTGGACCAAATGCGATTCCTGCGGGACCATGCTGTTTCATCGCGAGTTGCGCGAGAGCTTGAATGTCTGCACCAGCTGCGGCCATCACATGACGCTATTGCCGCGGGATCGATTTGCCTCGCTCTTCGATGGGGGCATCTACACCGACGTGCCGGTGCCGCTGGCCGCTGCCGATCCTCTCAATTTTCGAGACAGTCGCCGGTATTCTGAACGGATGAAGACCGCGCAGAAAGAAACCGGGGAACAGGATGCCATGCTGGTGGCCGAGGGCGAACTTGGCAGGACGCCCGCAGTGGTCGTGGCGCAGGATTTCAGCTTCATGGCGGGGTCCATGGGCATGTATGTGGGCAATGCGATCATCGCAGCAGCTGAGCGCGCGGTGGAAACCGGCAAGCCTCTGATCTTGTTTTCCGCCGCCGGGGGCGCACGGATGCAGGAAGGGATCCTGTCGCTGATGCAAATGCCACGCACAACCGTGGCGGTGCAGATGCTGAAAGAAGCGCGGCTTCCTTACATCTCCGTCTTGACCCATCCAACGACGGGCGGGGTCACGGCGAGTTATGCAATGTTGGGCGATGTGCAGATCGCCGAGCCCGGCGCTTTAATCTGTTTCGCCGGTCCACGGGTGATCGAACAAACAATCCGCGAGAAACTGCCCGAGGGCTTTCAGCGCGCCGAGTATTTACTGGAACATGGGATGCTCGACCGGGTCACGCCGCGCATACAACTGCGCGAAGAGTTGATCACGATCACCCGGATGCTGATGGGGCTTACCCCCGCGATCAAAGGCGAACTGCCGCCACCGGGTCCTGCGCCCATGGTGGAGGAAGACCTCGACGCCGAACCGGAAGCCGAAACCGAGGCTGAGCTTGTCGCCGCGGAAGAGAGCGCGCCGGACCCCGAACCTGCAGAAAAGCCGGTCGCGGATTGACCTCGGTGAGCGCGCGCTCTTCGGATATTTTGCTGGAGCGAATGATGACGCTCCATCCAAAAATCATCGACCTTAGTCTCGACCGTATGAACCGGTTGCTGGCGGCGATGGGTCATCCTGAAAAAGACATCCCTCCGGTGGTTCATATCGCGGGCACGAATGGCAAGGGCTCGACCTTAGCTATGATCCGTGCGGGGCTTGAGGCCAATGGCGCGCGCTGTCATGCCTATACATCGCCGCATCTGGCGCGGTTTCACGAACGCATCCGTGTGGCCGGGGATTTGATCTCTGAGCCAGCCTTGATCGAGGTCCTGGACGACTGTCTGGCGGCCAATGGGCCCGACCCGATCACCTATTTTGAAATTACAACCGTGGCAGCGTTTGTCGCGTTTGCGCGCGCAGAAGCCGACTGGACCTTGTTGGAGGTCGGTCTCGGCGGCCGGGTCGATGCGACCAATGTGATCGACGCCCCTGCGCTTTCGGTGATCACACCCATAAGCTTTGACCACCAGCAATACCTTGGCGAAACGCTTGGCGAGATCGCCTTTGAAAAAGCGGGTATCCTCAAACGCGGTGTCACTTGTGTCGTCGGACCACAATCTGATGAGGCGTTGGAGGCGATAGAGACCCAAGCCGCTCGGGTCGGGGCGCCGCTTTTGGTCCATGGTCAGCACTGGCATTTCGCGGAGGAACGCGGTCGTTTGATCGTCCAGGACGAAACCGGTCTTTGCGATCTGCCAATGCCGGTCTTGCGCGGCGCGCATCAGTGGCAAAACGCTGGCACGGCTGTGGTTGCTCTTCGTCAGCTTGGAGCCAATGGGGCGCCTTTGGATGCGGCAGTGACGCAGGCGGTCTGGCCCGCACGCATGCAGCGGCTCTCTCAGCACCCGTTGCAAGAGATTGCCCCCGAAGCGGAACTTTGGCTCGATGGGGGCCACAACCCGGCGGCGGGGGATGCCCTGACCAAAACACTTGCCGCCTTGCCTCAGCGTGAAACCGTGCTGATCTGCGGTATCTTGCGGACCAAAGATGTCGCTGGATATTTGCGCCCGCTGTTGGCGCAAGCGACGCGTCTTTATGCGGTCAGTATCCCCGACACCCAAGCCACATTGACGGCCGAAGAGACGGCAGAGAGTGCCAGCGCGCTGGGGTTTGAGGCCAGTGTCGCCGAGACTGTTGCTCAAGCGATGTCGGATATCGCGTCAAATACCCCCATAGCGCGGGTGTTGATCTGCGGGTCTCTCTATCTCGCGGGCGCGGTTTTGCGCGACGCCCGCTAGCGGAGCATTGGGCCATGCCTCATCTCGACCAACTCGTAAAACTCTATGATCTCTCCAACCGGGACGTGGTTGATATCGGCGCGGGGAAC
The DNA here is from genome assembly GCA_038751255.1 of Pseudomonadota bacterium. Lineage (GTDB taxonomy): Bacteria > Pseudomonadota > Alphaproteobacteria > Rhodobacterales > Rhodobacteraceae > JANSYP01. The sequence goes on along the minus strand of JBCDGN010000022.1, from coordinate 3,708 downwards.
GGCGCGAATAGCTCTGCCATGGCGGGACAGGGGGCGCGTGTGACGGGAATCGAGGTCTCGCCCGAGGCCGTCGCCCGTGCCGTCGACGCGCAGGGCGACAAGATCAGAATGCTGGAGGGACGGGCAGAGGCATTGCCTCTGAAGGACGACTCTCAGGATTTGGCGACTTTCTTCTTTTCTTTGCACCATGTGCCAGCGGATGTTCATGACCAAGCGTTTGAGGAAGTCTCGCGGGTCTTACGTCCTCAGGGCCGGCTTCACGTTGTTGAGCCACTGCCCGAAGGCACCATGTTTGAAACGATCCGTCCCGTCGATGACGAAACCGAGGTCCGTCGGACAGCGATATCGCGGCTGGATTCCATGGCGGACAGCGGCACACCTTTTGAGCTGATCGACAAAAGCTTTTATCCGTTGAAACGAACCTACGAGACCTTCGAGGAATTCGTGGACGACCTGATTGCCGTTGACCCGGTCCGGGCAGCGCGTCTGCCAACGGTCCGCGGAAAAATGGAATCGCGTTTTATCCGTACAGAGCGCATCGCCGACGGCGAGACGCTCTTGATCCAGCCCTGTGTCGCCTATCACTTCGCCCTGACATAGGCGGCTACCGAACAGATGCCTTTTGGCGCCGACATTTGAGGATCAATCTGGTGGGGCGCCCATCGGGCGCCTTGCTAGTGGAGATGTGTTGGAACGCCTGGATGCACTGCGAGCCCTGCGAGGTTTGCATCCGGTAGCCGCACCATCCCGCTGGACTCAAGGGCCGCGAAAACCAACGCACCGTGATGTTCGGGAAAATCCGCCCGCGACACCAACAGATGGTCGTTAACCTGTGCCACCACGTTCAATGGAACGGCGCCATACGGTGCGAATTCGCCCTCCCCAGCAGCTATTCCAAGGGCAATCTCTGGCAACAGCACAGCGGTGGGGATCTGATCTGTTCCCAAAAGACGCGCCAACCGGCCTGGAAACGGGGCGCGCGCAACCCGCGCGCTCGCTTCCGGTAACTCCACATCGAGCGCGACCTGAAGCGATTTGGCCAACTCAAAACCGACATCGTCACCCCGGTAGCAACCGATCAATAGATGTTTCTGCCGATAGGCCACCCATTGACCATAGAGAGAGTGCGACGCGGCAAGGGTTGGGGCCGCGGTCAGCCCCAACACTGCCCCGATCAGGGTTCTGCGCTTCATTCCTGGAAGACATCCATGTTTAAGACCGCGGTCACGACATAGTTCGGGATATCGACCACTTGTCCCACGCGTAGATCCACCGCGATCGAGGACAGGATATATGCCTGCTCGGGGGTCAAATTGTGATTTGTGGTCAGATAATCGATCATCTGCTTTAGCGCGTGGCGCGCGGCGAGCGTGAGATCCTCACTGAGGTTAGACAAGCCGACCAATTCATCGCCGTCGATATAGCTATGGGTCGGCGGGATTTCATTGGCATCTTTCAGGGGAAGCCCAACGGTTTGGTAAAACTTGGACGGCTCCATCGCCTTGATCTGTGCGCCACCTTCGACCTGAGGTGCCGGCAGGCTGACGCCCTTGCGCACATCAACCTTCACCGTCACGACAGCGCCGGTTTCAATGGCGGTTCCACCGACCTCGCCGTCGCCTTGGGCGTAATGCACGTCGCCGATAAAAAGACCGCACCCATCGATGAAGCAGGGAAACAGCATCGTGGTGCCGATCTGCATCTGCTGCACGTCCATATTGCCGCCATTTTCCCGGGGCGGAATGGTGCGCAAGCAATCTGCCGCATGGCTGCCTTCGGGACCGCAAACAGCCGTCGGCAAAGCTCCGCTTGGCTCCGGGCCGGCAACCGCACCGCCGGCCGCCGCCAACGCGGCCTCGCGCGCCTTCCATGTCGCCACCTCGTCCTCGCCTGGCAGAGTGCCAACCGAGCCCAAGAACGCCTCAAACGGAACGGCGATGCCCGGCATCTGGTCGCTCACAGCCACATTGTTGTCGAGTTTCCAGTTCACCACATAGGGTTCGGTGTAGATGTCGCGCAAAAAGCCAAAGCCCGGCGCGATCACCGTGTAGCCGTATTCGTCGGGGATGATGTCGATGAGCGTTACGGCAAGGACGTCGCCGCGCTCAGCAGTTTCGACGAAGAGTGGCCCGGTCATGGGGTGCACCAAGTTTAGATCGACCGCGGCCAAATCCTCTGCCACCGAGTCGAGTTGAAGATCGCTGTCCAGTGCGTCACGGGTCTCGAAGGTCACGTAATCACCGGGCTTTGCGGTCGCAATGGTCGGGATTTCGGGGTGATAGCGGTTGAAGCAATTGGGATCGTCGACGCAATGCTCACCATCCTTTGCGATAAGCACTTTCGATTGCCACTTTTGATCGCTGGTGTCCGCGCTTGCGGCGCTCCATAGCGCCACAGAACCAAGCAATAGCGTTGTACGCATAACTGTTTGCATTGCCACTTCCCCCGTTTGTGTGTTTTTGGCGTAAGTTAGCCTACATGCGCCAAGCGTTATTTCCAGTTCCGCCACAAAATCCCAATCATGTCGGGCAAAGAAACCGACGCCACTGTCTCAAAGCGCCAAAATAGAAGGCAACTTCGGGGATTGGTGGTCACCGGGCCAAAGCTGATCATTGGCCATTGCCCCAAGGTTTGGTGAAAAACACCTCCCAACCGCGGCCCGTTATTTTGGTTGAGCGCATGGCGCTAAGGTAGATAAGCTCGGCGGCATAACTCTGATAGGCACATTTGGGCCTTGATCAGATAGGTGGCCCATATGTTCGAACGATCCCTCATCGCGATCTTTCTGGTCGCCGTTCTCGTGATCTGGGGGGGTGTTCAGGTCAGCCGCGTGTTTTTTGCCTATACCGATGATGCCTATGTGCTTTCTGACTATGTGAGCCTCGCCCCCACGGTGCCGGGCCGATTGTCGGTCTTGAATGTCGTGGACAATGACCGTGTCGCAGCCGGTCAGGTGCTGTTTGAGATCGATCCGCGGCCCTACCAGTTCGCCGTGGACGCAGCCGAGGCTGCCCTGGAAGCGGCCCAGTCCAAGTTGAAATCGTCAGAGGACAGCTTGTCGGTCAACCAAGATCTTGTCACGGCCGCCCAGGCAAATGTGGATAATGCGCAAGACAGCTTTGATCGTGTCAGCGCGCTTTTCGAGGACCAAGTTGCGACCGAACAGCGCCTTGAAAATGCAACAAGAAATCTTAGTGATGCGACTTCGACGTTAAACGCACGGCAGGATTCGGTGATTGTGGCTGCCGATGCGGTGGCAAGCGCTGAGGCATTGATGGCCGAGGCCCAAGCGTCTCTTGAGAGAGTACGCTACAACCTTGAGCAGACCCAGATCGTCGCACCTTTTTCTGGATTTGTGCCCCCTTTCACGATCCGGGAGGGGGCATATCTGAGTGCAGGGGAGCCGGTGATCGCGGTGGTTGATGACCAAACATGGCGTGTGGTGTCGAACGTTCCGGAGATGCACCTGGCCTATATCGATGTCGGTCAACCGGTCTGGATGATGATTTCGTCCAAGCCGTGGCGACTTTTGAAGGGAGAGGTTCTCAGCATCCCAAGAGGCATCTCACGCTATGAGGACACGCCCGACCCGCTTCCCTATGTCGAACCAACCACCTCGTGGATCCGTCTGGCGCGCCGCTTCCCAGTAGAGATCGCAATCCATGATGCAGAGGACATCCCGCTCTTTATGGGGGCGAATGCGCGGGT
>JBCDGN010000021.1:0-47225 GCA_038751255.1 Pseudomonadota bacterium | reverse complement strand
TCCGCGGCAAGAAGGTCGGGAAAGCCCTGAGCGATCTGGCATTCTCGAAGAAGCGGATCGTCATCGACGTCAAGAAATGCCTGCAATCGGCAATCGCCAATGCCGAGAACAACCACAATCTCGATGTGGATGAGCTCGTCGTGGCCGAAGCCTATGTCGGCAAGAACCTGACCATGAAGCGTGGTCGCCCGCGGGCACGGGGCCGTTTCGGCCGAATTCAAAAACCGTTCGCGGAGCTCACCATCAAGGTGCGTCAGATCGAGGAGCAAGCCTAATGGGTCAGAAGGTCAATCCGATCGGCATGCGCCTTCAGGTCAACCGGACCTGGGATAGTCGCTGGTACGCCGACAGCAAAGATTACGGGGATCTCCTGCTGGAAGATCTCAAAATCCGTGAATTCATCTTCAAGGAATGCAAGCAAGCCGGAATCAGCCGTGTGATCATTGAACGTCCGCACCGCAAGTGCAGGGTCACGGTCCACACAGCGCGCCCGGGCGTGATCATCGGCAAGAAAGGCGCGGATATCGAATCGCTCCGCAAAAAGCTTGCGCAGATGACCGATAGCGAACTGCACCTCAACATCGTCGAAGTGCGTAAGCCTGAGCTTGATGCGCAGTTGGTGGCCGAGTCCATCGCGCAGCAACTGGAACGTAGGGTCAGCTTTCGCCGGGCGATGAAGCGCGCCGTGCAAAACGCCATGCGCATGGGTGCTTTGGGCATCCGGGTCAATGTTGCGGGTCGTTTGGGCGGCGCTGAGATTGCGCGGACCGAGTGGTACCGTGAAGGTCGTGTGCCGCTCCACACTCTGCGGGCTGATATCGACTACGCGTTGTCCGAAGCCGCGACCCCTTACGGGATCATCGGGATCAAGGTCTGGATCTTCAAAGGCGAGATCATGGAACACGATCCGGCGGCGCGCGATAGAAAAAGCCAAGAGCTGCAAGACGGCCCGGCTCCACGCGGCGCCGGTGGCGGCCGCCGTCGGGATTGAGGATTGAGAGATGCTGCAACCAAAGCGCACAAAATTCCGCAAACAACATAAAGGCCGCATTCGTGGCGAAGCCAAAGGTGGCTCTACGCTCGCTTTTGGTACTTACGGTCTGAAGGCAACAGAGCCAGAGCGCGTCACCGCCCGCCAGATCGAAGCTGCGCGCCGGGCCATGACACGCCACATGAAACGTCAAGGCCGTGTTTGGATCCGGATTTTCCCCGACGTGCCCGTGACCTCTAAACCCGTCGAAGTTCGGATGGGCAAAGGGAAGGGGTCCGTCGATTACTGGGCCTGCAAGGTTAAACCTGGTCGGGTGATGTTTGAAATCGACGGTGTGTCGGATTCAGTGGCCCGCGAGGCTCTTCGCCTCGCGGCGATGAAACTGCCGGTCAAAACCCGCACTGTGGTCCGCGAAGACTGGTAATCCCAGAACTTTGCAAAAGGGTTCGAAATCCCGCCCCCTTGGGTGGGATTTTTTTGTTTTCGTGCTGCGTGACACTTTGCGATGCCTGCCAGTTGTGCCCTAATCATGACGGAACGCGCGTCGTTTTGGATCGCGCAAGACCCGAGTGAGGGAGAAGGCCATGACAGATGTGACAGAGATCGAAGCGGTAGACGATGCTTTCTTCACAGCGCTGAACGCGATGTTCGAAGGCGATATCAAGCCGATGGAAGCGCTTTGGTCCCATGCAGATGACGTGGCCTATCTTGGGCCGGTGCCAGGGCTTTTCGACATTGGCTGGAAGGTCACGGATGTCGATTGGGTCGCACAAGCGAAGGAGCATTTGGGGGGCTCCATCACACTCATTAAGCGCCATATCGTGGTGAGCGATGAGTTGGCAGTGGTGCACAGTATCGCAGAACCGCGTGACCAGGGCGGTGTTGAACGAACATCCATGCGCGGCACCAATGTTTTCCGAAAAGAAGATGGCGTTTGGAAACTGATCGCCCATCATTCCGATCCGCTCCCTTATGTCGGGGTGTTTTGAGCGGGACAGAGCGCTTCGATTGCACATCTTTCTGCGCGTGGGCTAGGAGAGGCCATGGCCGACATCAGCTCTCTCTTTGTGACCCGTCTCTACCGTGCTGCGCTTTCTGAGCAGGGCACGTTGATTGATCCCAAAGAACTTGAAAACTCCTGCCGGGTAATCGCTGAGGATGATGAGGCAGGCCAGATCTGGTGCGAGGAAAATGGTTATCCCGGCTACACCAGCTATGCTTCGCTCTCAGACTTGCCTTGGCGCTTTCCAATTTTCGCCGATCTGGTCGCTGCGCTTGACAGGCATGTGGCAGAGTTTGCCAAAGAACTCGCCTTTGATCTGGACGGTCGGGAGCTCAAGCTTGAAGACATCTGGATCAATATCTTGCCCGAAGGCGGCAGCCATGCCTCTCATATCCACCCGCAATCGGTGATATCTGGCACGACCTATGTCGCGATGCCAGATGGTACCAGCGCGCTCAAACTCGAAGATCCACGGTCCGCCAGGATGATGGCCGCGCCGGCCCGTAAAAAAGACGCACCTGAAGACTTGAAAACCTTCGTCTACGTGAAACCTGGGGTGGGGGACGTGCTTCTCTGGGAAAGTTGGCTCCGCCATGAGGTGCCCATGAATATGGCTGAAGAGGACCGGATCAGCGTCAGTTTCAACTATGGCTGGGTCTAAAGCGTTGCTTCGCAGTCTTGATCAGGCCTGCCAAAATGTCGGCCATCGCGATTGAAAAAATCAGGAAGGTCGAGCCGACAAAAGACATGGTCAGGTCCAGACCAAGCGAGCTCGCGAAACTTTCGGTAGAAGCTTTTGGTGAGACGCTCTGAAACAAACAGGAATAAGTGGCATAGCCTAGGATCAGATAGCGCACATACCACCCGTAAAGCAGGTGCTGAAACCCTAAACGCACCACCAAATATGTGAGCGCCAAAATGAGCTGTAGCAAGGCGTAAAGCACCGGCGCGGCGTTTGCAGGGTCGTTGAAGACGAAGAAATGCAGCGGCAGCGCAAAGGCACAGCCAAGTCCGAAATAGATGATCATAAGCGTGGCGATGACTTTTTTGCCTCGCCGCTGTTGGGCCGCGCGAGCGATCGAGGCGATCCCGTGGATCCAACCGCCAATCCCGATGAAGGCCATCGCGACGCCTAAGACCCCCGCCGCCTCATAGACATTGTTCATGCGTGAGGCGAGGTTGAGGATCCCCATCACCGAAAAGGTCGCCAAGACCCAACGCGCATCGGCACGGTCAAAAAGAGTGTTCAGCATGGCACGTCATGTCCCCACCAGCGGCGCTCGGAAATGCCCTGTAAGGATCAGATTTGCAACATCAAAGCGGCAAATTCGAAGATCCAAGTTGCCTCTGGGACAATGCATGGCACGGTAACCAGAAATACCGACAATTCCCTAAAGCGTGCAGACTTGAGCCACCACGCTCACCTCTAATCGTTCCAGAAACTGTCGCTTTCAGCGGGCAGGGCTTCGACCATCCACATTCGACTGATCGTCCCATGCGTGATCGTCATCAAGAAGGCAGCAAAATTGTGCAGACTTCGACCTTTTCGCTGGGCTTTAACCTCTATCATCACCATCACTTGGGTGTCCGTGATTGGCGCGAGTTGCGTCACGGTGATCGTGGGGCGCACGCTCGGGATATCCAACGCTTCGATGGAGGCCATGTAGGCTGCGCGCCCTTTGACCAAAGCTGTGCTCCCATCGGCTTGGGTCACATCCGATAGCAAATCTTCGGCAAAGCACTCATTGATCGCAGGAAGATCTGCGGCATTGAATGCGTCTACAAAGCGACGCACGATCCTTTCTGGTGTATCGGTGGTCATGTCTGGGGTCCTTGGCGTTTTCTGTCCTCGCAGTTTCTACAGCGAGAGTGCCAAGCGGGCGACATCTTTGACACTGTTAAATCGCATCCAGATAAACCCCGATTGCTTCCTCCAGCTCTGTTTCCTCGTAGCGGAAATGGGACCGCACCACTCGTTCAAGCTGAGAAAATATGACGGCTGCTTCCTTGAAATTCTCTTCTTTAGGCATCTGCATCAGCATCGTTGCCGCGCGTTCCAAACGCACTAAAAGCTCGTGAACAACCCTATGTTCCTGGCGAAGCCGCGCGATCACGGCGCGGAGCCCCTCATGTTCCGGCAATTCGAGTCCGGGGAACATGCTTGTCTCTTCGATATTGTGATGCATCGTCAGGATTTGGCATTCCTGACCGCAAAGGGACCCAAAGGCTTTGAAGTTCTGCGTCATCTCGCTGCTGAGCACGATGTCCCGCAAATCCTCTGGCGGTGCGTCCCCGGCTTTGATCCGCCGCAAAACCGCCGCGATCCGCCCCATATCATGCAGATAGTGTTGGTGGATGAGGGCAAGCTGCCGCCCCTTTTCGCGATCAGCATCGGTCGCTTGCGGCAGTTTCGGCATCAAAGGCCGCGCGCCATCATCGACGGTCAGATCGGCCAAGCTCATGTGATCTAAGCGGGTCATCACCGCCAAATATATCGATGCATGTACTCAGATGCACTGAGGCAATCTCCGCACGCTTTCATAGATTTGCGCCGCACCCAGATTTCTATTGCACATGCCGGTTTCGCAACGTAGAAGCGCGGCTCATCCACGACGTCATTGGAATCAGGGTGACCCGGCGATCAACCGGTCGGGGCCTGCCAGTGATTTTGGAGCAAAGGAAAAAGGCGATGAACGCCCAGGAACTTCGTGACAAAACGCCCGATGAGCTGCGCGATCAGCTCGTGGCGCTCAAGAAAGAGGCTTTTAACCTTCGATTTCAGAAGGCATCGAGCCAGCTGGAAAACACCGCCCGTATGCGTGCTGTACGCCGCGACGTGGCGCGTGTGAAAACCATCCTTAATGAAAAAGCGGCGGCTGCCGCCAATGCGGAGGCTTAAGCGATATGCCCAAACGCGTCCTGCAAGGCACCGTGACCAGCGCGAAGAACGACCAAACCGTGACTGTGTCGGTCGAACGCCGCTTCAAGCATCCGGTTCTTCAAAAGACGATCCGTAAGTCAAAGAAGTACCGCGCGCATGACGAAGCTAACAGCTTCAAAGAAGGCGATACGGTTCGCATTATCGAATGCGCGCCGAAGTCGAAAACCAAACGCTGGGAGGTGATGACCGCGTAAGCGCCATCGCCTTTCGGTTTGATCGAAACCCTGGGGTCTAAGCCGCCACTGCAGCGCGGCCCCACAGGTCGGGAGAAACCAAATGATCCAGATGCAGACCAATCTGGATGTCGCTGACAACTCCGGTGCCCGCCGGGTTCAGTGCATCAAGGTTCTGGGCGGATCCAAACGCAAATACGCTTCTGTTGGCGACATCATTGTGGTGTCGGTGAAAGAGGCTATTCCGCGTGGCCGTGTGAAAAAAGGCGATGTTCGGAAAGCCGTCGTCGTTCGCACAGCCAAGGAAGTCCGCCGTGATGATGGCACCGCCATCCGTTTTGATCGCAACGCAGCGGTGATCCTCAGCAACAACTTGGAGCCGATCGGCACCCGGATCTTTGGACCGGTTGTGCGCGAATTGCGCGGCAAGAACTTTATGAAGATCATCAGCCTTGCGCCGGAGGTGCTCTGAATGGCTGCGAAGCTTAAAAAGGGCGACAAGGTGATCGTGCTCGCTGGCAAAGACAAAGGCAAGCAGGGCGAGATCACCCGAGTGATGCCCCAAGATGGAAAAGCCGTGGTTGACGGCATCAACATCGCGATCCGCCATCAACGTCAGAGTCAAGCCGCTCAAGGCGGTCGCCTGCCGGTTGCCATGCCAATCGATCTATCCAACCTCGCGTTGGTCGACAGCAATGGCAAAGCCACCCGCGTTGGCTTTCGTATCGAAGACGGCAAAAAGATCCGCTTTGCCAAAACCACCGGGGAGGCCGTCTGATGCTCGACGCGACCGACTATACACCCCGCCTGAAAGCGCTTTATCGCGACACCATCCGTCCCGCGATGAAAGAGGAATTCTCGTATAAAAACGAGATGATGATCCCCAAGCTCGATAAGATCGTGTTGAATATGGGGGTCGGCGAAGCGGTGAATGACACCAAGAAGGTGAAATCAGCACAAGAAGATCTCACCGCGATAGCCGGTCAAAAGGCGCTGGTGACCCGGGCCAAGAAATCCATCGCGGGGTTCCGGGTGCGCGAAGGCATGCCTTTGGGCAGCAAGGTCACCTTGCGCGGCGATCGGATGTTTGAGTTTCTCGACCGCCTGATCACCATTGCTATGCCACGTATCCGCGACTTCCGCGGCGTGGCCAGCAAGTCCTTCGATGGCCGCGGCAACTACGCCATGGGCCTAAAAGAACATATCGTCTTTCCCGAGATTGACTTCGACAAGGTCGATACCGTTCGCGGCATGGACATCATCATCTGCACCACCGCGCCCACAGACGCGGAAGCCAAGGCGCTGTTGAAGCTTTTCAACATGCCATTCAACAGCTGAGCCCGGAGAGAGACCCATGGCAAAAAAAGCAATGGTCGAACGCGAGGTCAAACGCGCCAAGCTGGTGGAGAAATACGCCGCCAAACGCGCCGCGCTGAAGGAAATCGCCAACGACGAATCCCTGCCGATGGAAGAGCGTTTCAAAGCGCGCCTGAAGCTTGCGAAGCTGCCGCGCAACAGTTCGGCAACCCGTATTCACAACCGCTGCCAACTGACCGGCCGTCCGCATGCCTACTATCGCAAGCTGAAGGTCAGCCGGATCGCGTTGCGCGAACTGGGCAGCCAGGGCCAGATCCCCGGTCTGGTCAAGTCGAGCTGGTAAGGGGAGACGCAGATGAACGATCCTCTCGGAGATATGCTCACCCGGATCCGCAACGCTCAGATGCGTGGAAAATCTACGGTGAACACCCCGGCCTCCAAGCTGCGTGCTTGGGTGCTCGATGTCTTGGCCGATGAAGGTTACATTCGTGGCTATGAGCGCACGACCGATGACCTTGGTCATCCAGCGATTGAGATTTCGCTGAAATACTACGATGGCACCCCGGTCATTCGCGAGCTTAAGCGGGTCTCAAAACCCGGTCGCCGCGTCTATATGAGCGTGAAGGATATCCCACTGGTCCGTCAAGGTCTGGGTGTGTCCATCGTATCTACGCCGAAGGGCGTGATGTCCGATGCCACCGCACGCGCCTCCAATGTGGGCGGCGAAGTGCTCTGCACCGTATTCTAAGGAGAGAGCAATGTCTCGTATCGGGAAAAGACCCGTGGACCTGCCCTCTGGGGTCAGTGCGGAGATCAAGGGCCAGACCGTCGAAGTGAAAGGGCCGAAGGGCACCCGCAGTTTCACGGCCTCTGACGACGTCACCTTGGTGCTCGAAGACAACCAGGTTGTTGTCAGCCCGCGTGGCAAATCCAAGCGCGCGCGCCAGCAATGGGGTATGAGCCGTACGATGGTTCAGAACCTGGTTACTGGCGTGACTGATGGGTTCAAGAAAGAGCTTGAAATTCAAGGGGTCGGGTATCGTGCGCAGATGCAAGGCAACACGCTGAAACTCCAGCTTGGCTATAGCCATGATGTTAATTTCGACGTGCCGCAGGGGGTGAAAGTCACCTGCCCCAAGCAGACTGAGATCGTCATTGAAGGCGATGATCAGCAGCTTGTCGGTCAGATCGCCGCCAATATTCGCGAGTGGCGTGTGCCGGAGCCCTATAAGGGCAAAGGCATCCGCTACAAGGATGAATATATCTTCCGTAAGGAAGGTAAGAAGAAGTAAGGACCAGACAGATGGCAAACAGCAAACGGGACCTGTTCCTCAAGCGCCGCCTGCGCGTCCGGAACAAACTTAAGCGGGAGGCCGGTACCAAACCGCGTCTCAGCGTCCACCGCAGCAACAAAAACATCAGCGTTCAGTTGATCGACGATATCCAAGGCGTGACCTTGGCGGCTGCGTCGTCTCTGGAAAAAGACCTCGGCGTGTTCGGTAAGAATAACGTCGAGGCCGCCGCCAAAGTCGGTGCCGCGATTGCAGAACGGGCCAAGAAAAAGGGTGTTGAAGAATGCTACTTTGACCGTGGCGGCTTTCTGTTCCACGGCAAAGTAAAAGCTCTCGCTGATGCCGCGCGTGAGGGCGGGCTGAAGTTCTAAGACCGCCAGTTGGCGGTGTGATGAAAGTGTAGTGTGCGCCACGGGCGCCCGCTCGATGATCGGGGAGCCTCGGGCTCACCACGATTGCAAGATCAGCGCCGACGCGGCGCAATGACTTATGGAGGCCTTATGGCTGAGAGAGAGAACCGCCGGGACCGTCGCGACCGCGACGAAGCCCCGGAATTTGCCGATCGTCTGGTGGCGATCAACCGCGTGTCGAAAACCGTCAAAGGTGGTAAGCGCTTTGGATTTGCCGCGCTCGTTGTCGTGGGTGACCAAAAAGGCCGCGTCGGGTTCGGCAAAGGGAAGGCCAAAGAGGTGCCAGAAGCGATCCGTAAGGCGACCGAACAAGCCAAACGCCGTCTCGTGCGGGTTCCCTTGCGCGAAGGCCGGACGCTTCACCACGACATCGAAGGTCGTTGGGGCGCTGGTAAGGTCGTTATGCGCACTGCGCCGACCGGGACGGGGATCATCGCCGGTGGTCCGATGCGTGCGGTGTTTGAGATGCTCGGCGTCCAGGATGTCGTCGCAAAGTCCATCGGCTCGCAGAACCCCTACAACATGATCCGGGCAACGCTGGATGGTCTCTCGAAAGAGGCAAGCCCGCGCATGGTTGCGCAGCGTCGTGGTAAGAAAGTGGCCGATATCCTGCCTAAGCGTGATGACGCACCGGCTGCTGTAGCAGCCGCTGCCGAGCCCGCCCCCGAGGCGGCCGAAGCCGCGCCGTCCTAAGGAGCTGACCCATGGCGAAAACCATTATCGTAAAGCAGATCGGCAGCCCGATCCGCCGCCCGGCCAAACAGCGGCAAACCCTAATTGGCTTGGGCCTTAACAAAATGCACAAAACCCGCGAGCTAGAAGATACCCCTTCTGTGCGCGGTATGGTGAACTCAATCCCGCATCTCGTCGAAATCGTCGAAGAGCGCGGGTAAGGCCCTTACAAAGATCGTCGAAAGGCGCCCGATGGGCGCCTTTTTTGTTTCTGTGCGGCGTTCATTTTAAATGCCAAAACCAATGTTTGATCGTCGGTCGGAAAAGAGACCGGTTCAGAGAGAAAAGATGGCGAAGGAAGCAAAACAACAGGTCTACACATTGCTGGTGGAGTTGGGACGCGCTCCCGGAGACGGCCTGCCAGCGGACAGCACGGGGGCTGCGTTTATGATTTATGCGACGGGGGTTGATGAGGAAGAGGCGGTGAGAGAAACCGTTGCGGTCCTCAAACAGGCCGATCTCGCGCCGCTTGAGGTCACGGGCTACGGCACGATCGAAGAACGGATCGCGGCGGGACATGACATCGAGGAAGAAGAGCGTCAGCTGATGGCGCGGGCTTTGGCGGAAAATGCCGTGATCGTTGCGCAGTCCACCCCGTTCTTTGGTGAAGACGAGACCCGCGGCTAACAGCAGTTTGGCGCTGCGCAATGCGATCTTTGACAGACCTGCACTTTAAGAAGCCAATGCTCTCAGCCCGCTTCAGCGTAATCGGCGGGATCTTCTGTATTGCTGCCAGCCTCTTTTTTTCGTTCGCCTAGTTTGAACCTTTTGACGATCTCGATGAGCTTTTGCGCTTCTGAACTCATCAATTGCGTCGCCGCCGTCGTTTGCTCGGCCATTGCCGAGTTTTGCTGCATGATATTTTCCAGCTGACCCGTGGCAGAATTGATCTCTTCGATCCCTGTCGATTGCTCTCGCGCTGATGTCGCGATGTCGCCTGCGCTTTTGGCAATCGTGTCAATACTCAGGATGATCTCACCCAGAGTGCCGCCTGCCTTGTTCACCAATCGAGCGCCTTCAGAGACATGGCCGCTGGAGGTCGAGATCAGATCGTTGATCTCTTGTGCTGCGTCAGAGGCACGTTGCGCGAGCGACCGCACCTCCGCTGCGACCACAGCAAACCCGCGTCCTGCTTCACCGGCTCTTGCGGCTTCGACGCCCGCGTTGACAGCCAAAAGATTGGTTTGAAATGCGATATCCTCGATCATATCGGTGACTTTTGAGATTTGCCTGGACGACACTTCGATCGCCGACATCGCGGACACCGCGTCTTTGACCACCGCATTGCTGGCATCAGCGATTTCTTTTGTGGACTTCGCCGATTTATCCGCCTGTGCTGCTCCGTCGGAGGTCGCAGCAACCATCGCGGTGAGCTCGTTTAGGGCCGCAGCGGTTTCTTCCAAAGTCGCAGCCGATTGCTCGGTCCGGCGCGAGAGGTTATCCACCGCCGAAGAGATTTCCACCGTGCCGCTTTCGACACGACCGGCACTTTCGACGATCTCAGTCACAACATCACTGAGTATCGTGGCGGCCTCGTTGAAGTCATCGCGCAACGCTTCGTAGTCTTCGGGAAACGGTGCGTCGATCCGCACGCTCAGATCGCCACCGGCGAGCTGGAGCATGCCCTCGGCCAAAGAGGCGACAACCACATGTTGTTCCTCTGCCTGAGTGGTCCGCCCTCCGTTGGCTTTTGCGCGTTCTTCGATGATTTTGCGTGTTTCTGCGACCTCGAGGTCTCGTTTGGCCTGTGCCTCGGCGTTTTGCTTTGCTTTCTTGGCATCTTCGCGTTCACGCAATCTGCGGTCTCTGTCGCGCTGGCGCTCTAACTCTTCACCGGCTCTTCTGAGCGCGTCTCTCTGCTGACGCTCCTTGTCTAGGATGCTTTTGCGCAGCGCCGTGAGCGCGGTTGCAAGACGCCCAATTTCACCAGAACTGCGCTTGAAGCCCGTTACGAGAGACAGATCGCCATCGGCGAAACGCTCTGCAACTTTTGTCAAACCACCGAGGGGGCGCGTGATTGCCAGATAGCTGGCCAAGACCGACAGAAAGAGGAACGCAAGACTTGTTTCGGCGATAAGATACGACGATTCCAACATCATTCGGAAGTCGGCTGTGAGTGCGTCGTTGCCTTCAACTGCGTCTGCGACGGAGTTTTCACCCAAATCACGCGCAATACTTGTTATCTTTCTCAAGGATGTGGTGATTTGGCGTGAGAGGCTGACTGCCTCACCCCGAAACGCAATGACCTGTTGGCGCAGTGCCAAAACACTGTTGGCACCGCCAGAGAGCTCAAAAACCTGCGCGATTGCACGCTGCGTTTCGTCGTCGACGGGCGTCTGCGCGAGGATCGGTTCGATTTCCGCAATGCGCTCACCCACCCGTTCTTGATGCCCCAAGATCAGGTTTGGCGTCTCCACCGATGCACCGGAGAGAACCTCTGTCAGCAAATTGCTGAACCGTCTTTCCAGATCGCTCGTCCGGTCGACTGTGGTCAAATACATGCGCATCTGCGATGTCGTCGCATTTCCAGCGACGGAATAGGCCTTGCCGAGGGCCATTGAAGCCTCGCTCAAAAGCCCCGTGCTGGCCTGAGAAACAGCCCCCGCAAGCGTATCGGAGCGATCCAAGGTGGCCGTGTCCAGTCTGATTTCTTTTACGCGACTGGAAATGAGATCTTCGATCAATGCCTCAACGCGATCAATGTCAGTGAGCAGATCGGACTGTTGGATCACGTCCAACACTCCTGTGCTTTCCCGCAGCAGTGTAACGGCTTCACGAGCATCTGACGTTGCAGTGCCGATCTCGAGACTGTTGCGAGCGATGAGGATCCCTGACAGTGCTTCGTTCAGCGCCCCAACTGCGTCTTTGATGGCAATACTGGCACCCAAACGGGGCACGACTTCGGCCTCAAACGCACCGAATTCCGCGGTGAATTTCTGTGACCAAACATGGCAGAGTGCGACGGCGGCGATGGTCAAGCCGCTTAGTAGGAACAAGTTGAGCACAATTTTAAATGCGATGCTGGAAAATAGACTGCCCAAGCGTCTCAACATCTTAGATACCTTCTAGTCTTTGGCGGACCACAAGCTGTCTAGGCTGCGACGCGCGCCGTTCTCCAGCGCAAGCGATAGCATGGTTAAAATTAAGGGATTCCTACGTGTTAGAGGCTTGCAAGCCCACTAACCTGCTCTTGTCATAAATTTTGGGGAATTTTTGGTGAACTTAAGAGACATTGAGCGATCTTGATCTTTGCTGCTCACATGCGAGCCGCAGCCTAAGGGGCCGCGGCTCGCGAAAGGCTTTAGGCGACGTCGTCGTACCCTAATGCCGTCAGTTGCTGCATCAGCGCCGAATTTGCGTCGAGAATGTCCGACCAACCTGGAGCAGTGAGGTTCGCCGAAGACAGATCTTCCGCCTGAAGGCCTGCCAAGACGGTGAAATCGCCGCCATTGTTCAAAACTTCAATGACAAGATCACCATTTTGCTCTGTGATCGCGAGTTGACCTGCTGAGAAGGTTTTGAAATCAATCACGTCCAACGCCGGGTCGAAGCCGGTGAAGGTTTCCGTGCTGCCATAGCTCCAGCCAAGTTCCACTGTGTCGGCGCCAGAGGTGAGGGCTGTTTCTGCGCCGCCGCCAGGGGTACTTCCGCCGCCAGTGCCACCGTCACTGCCACCACTGGTGTCGTCGCCATCGCTGGGGGCTGTTCCTTCGTAGATCGATCCGGTCAAATCGCCGGTTCTTGTTTGCGCACCATCTGTCGAGTCGCCTGCAGGCGCTTCGGGGGTCAGAAGGATCGTGCGATCCACCAGTGTCACATCGTTTTCGTCAAATCCGAAGGGGGTTTCGAGATTGTCCTCCATGAACTGATCGAAGTGGAATTCCACGAGGCCTGGGATCAGTTCTGCCTTGGTTACACCAGTGAAGGTGAAGCTTTGTCCCGATGGCAGAGAAGAGATCACCAGACCCTCCTGAGTGTCTTCCACCAGCAACCGTTCACGAGTGCCGAAGTAGAGCAGGCTGATCTTGTCCGCGGTCGGATCAAATCCCTCGATTACCTCATGGACGCCATACTCATGGCTGCGCAGATAGACCGTGTCAGCCGCGCGCGGGCCGATGCCCTGTTCCCAAGAGACCACGCCGCCGATGTCTTGACGGAAGTGCTCGTTCCCGACCACTCCGAAATTGTCGATGGTGACGTCTTGATAGGTGACACCTTGGACGATCTGCGCCGCATCAGACCAGGGGCTGTCGATGACAATCTCGCCCGCCTCAGACTTGGTAACGATCATGCCATGGACCGATGTGCCGCCGAAATCGAGCTCATCTGTTGCCGGGTCAAAGCCAACGATATCATCGGCGTTGCTGTCGGCTTTGTACTTCACGCCGCCAGCGTCGGTCGCGCCTGTGGTTGCAGGCGGTGTGGAACCGTCATTGTCGTAGGTGAGGTTATAGCCTTCGCCGTCGCCCGGGGTGATCACAACTGATCCGAGCGTGGCCGCAATCTCGTTTTGGACGCCTTCATTGACTGCTGTGATGTTGCCAAGGCCCAGATCGTCGAGGCCAAAACCGGTGAAGATGATTTGTTTGGTCTCACCGCCTTGCGTGATTTCGATACGAACGGTTTGACCAAGGGCGTCGCCGGACTCCTCAAAGATACTGAAGTACTCCGTGGTGACATCGCCTTCTACTTCGATCATGTCACCCATCGCAGGCATGAAACCGTCGATGGTCTGCGCGGGTGTGTTCAGGTTGATGTAGATGTGCTGATGCTCATGACCGCCATGACCACCGTCCATATCGCCACCGCCATGACCGCCACCGTCCATGTCACCACCGCCATGGTCACCATCGCCCACGTCGCCGTTGCCCATGTCGCCGTCGCCGCTATCGCCTGAGCCATCGCTCACCAGCACCGCAATCTCGGCTTGAGCAGTGGCGTCGAGCACAGTGAAGTTGGCCGTGGACAGATCGGACAGAGCAAGATTGGCCAATATCAGGGTTTGGTTGTTCGAAGGGACGGCAAAGACAATCCCATCTGCCGTTTCGGAAATCACGAGATCATTGGCACTGATCCAATCGACGAAGATGGTGTCGCTGGCCGGGTCAAAATCACTGATGACGGCGCTGCTGCCCCAGGCCCAAGTGATCACCACATCAGCGGTCTCTTTGGTAACATCAGCCCAGATCGTACCGTTTGGAGGGACTGCAATCCCGCCACCACCGGTGTCACTGCCGTCGCTGTTTCCGTTCCCAGTGTCGCTATTGCCATTGTCGGTGTTGTTATTGTCACCACCGCCATTGCCGTTTTGCGCCTCATAGCTTGCATCCCAGACCTGGATGATCTCTTCGGTGCTTGGGCTGTCATAGCCACCGAACTGGTCGATATAGCGCAGGATCGACGTGCCGTACTCGTCGACCGAGACACTGTCGTTCAACAGCAGGTTCAAAGTGCCCCACGCGCCGCGCAAATGAGCGGCCGCAAGAATGCCGGTCATGCTGAGCGTGACAGTGGTCTCCACCCCGTTGTCGAGATAGGTCCGAGTGGTTCCGATATAGTCGTCCAGCGTCAGACCTTGGTTCGCCAAGCCATTGACGATGACTTGCGTATTATAGCCAAACGCCTCTTGGATCGCCTGTTCTTGCGCTGACTTGGACATGAAATCATCTAACGAATTCACACCGTTCTTGCCTGTCCAGGTGCCGTCCCAGGTGTTGGTCGAGGCGCCATTGCCGTAAAAGAAATCGTCTTGGTAATAGCCCAGGTCAATCAACAGGGCTTCGCCGAATTGATATCCAACGAACCCAATTGAGTTCATTGAGCGATAGGACATTGCATCCCATTCCGCGTCGGTCAGATCACCCCAACTAGAATAGCCTGGGAAAAAATCGGTCACGCTAGCGGGATTGCCGGGGGTTCCGGCCCACGCGTTCAGTTGCCAATCTTGAATGATGCCCGCGTCGTAGCGGTCCCGATCCCACCCCGATTCAAACGCCCGAAGCGCGTCTCGAAATTCTATATATGTGCCTTTGCTCATGGTTCGCCCTTGTCAATTTGTGAACATTGATCGCGGAAAGGAGGTATTGTCCGCTTTCGGCGCATATGGCGGTGACGCATGTCGGCGTCTTGTTCATTGTGGTCAAATCATTGCGTGGTTTCGCCAGGGCCCGGGATCGTGGGATAGAATGGCAAAACTTTGCTTAAAAACGTCGGATTTTTGCTTAATCGTGTAAACTCTGGCGGAAACGTCCCGGACTGGTACCGGTCCAACGCCGAAAAGCCGTTCCGAAACTGGCTTGGTCCACATAGCCGAGCAGAAAAGAGATTTCTGAAATCGACAGGGCGGGATCGGCCAGATAGGTCTCGGCCGCCTCCCGGCGCGCCTCATCGGCGATATCGCGAAACCGGTTGCCGGTTTCCGCCAAACGTCTTGACAGGGTTCGCTCGCTTACGCCCAAAAGTTCTGCAGTTTTGCGCAGCGTCGGCGCCGCTTGGCCAAGTTGCTGCAGCACTGTGTACTTCACCTTGCCGCTGAAATCGGCTTTGACACGATTGCGCTGAGCCATGAGAACTTCGCCAAAGCTTGTCAGATGGGCCAACAGCATGTCATCGGCAGAAAGGATCGGCAGATCGAGCGCCCAATAGTGAAGACTAAGCGAGGTGTGCGGCGCTTGCAGAACCACTGGGCAGCCAAAGATCTCTGAAAGACGATTTGATCCGGTCTTCCTGGAATTGGACAGATGCACCTCTTTGAAGAGCCGATCCTCGCCGGTTGCAGTGCGGCAGGTCTTAATCAGGGAAGCCACCGCGAACTCAACATAGTGCAGCGCCATCACGTAGCGCTTGTTTCGCGAAGACAGAATGATCTCGACCTCGCGATCCTCGAAAACCACGTCGACCAAGGAATCCGGGCGGGTCAGCGTCACGAAATGTGAAAGTGTCTCGAGCGCCTGCCTAAGAGTGCTCGAACAGAACAAAAGATACACCAAGATCGAGCCAAACCGCGGATTATGGGCCATGCCAAGTTCCGCGCCGATATAAGGATCTCCGGTCAGGGCTCCGAGGGTTTCGATCAGCTTGACCTCGGCCTCTTGGGGAATGGTGCCGCGTTTGCGGGACAGTATCTTGCGGCTCAGCCCAACTTTCTCGAGCGCGAGGTCCATTGTCTCAGGATCAACCAAGGTCGTCTCGGAAATCCCTTTCACCCAGTAATGCGGGACATGTGCCTCGTCCGTCGGCAAATCCTCCGGCGAATTTTTCGCGATGGTGACGGGGTCGGTCATATCTGCATGGCGTAAGTCAAAACCCGGCTGGAGAAAGCCTGAAACGCGATCTTTGCAATCGCAGAATGCAGGTTTTTAAGGCTGGGTCAAAGCCGGTTTGCGGACACCCGATCTAGTATGCGTGGCTTTCCATCCCGGTGAGCGCCTGTTCCACCCCATCGATGACCATGTCCGCCTGGTCGTGGGTGATGATCAACGGTGGGCAAAAAGCCATCACATCCAGCAATGCGCGCGACACCACGCCGTGCTGGAGGAGGTGCTTGGCCATTGCTTGACCCATCTTGCCGGGGGCCAGCGTGCCATTTGGATCGGCAAGCTCCAGCGCTGCGATCAGGCCGATGCCGCGAACCTCGCCCACCAAAGGATGATCGGCGAAGCCGTGGAGCTTTTTGCGGAAATGGGCGCCCACTTCGGCCGCGTTCTCGACCAGGTTGCGCTCTTCGATGATGGCGATGTTTTCCAACGCGACGGCCGCACCAACCGGGTGCCCGCCCGCGGTGAAGCCATGGCCCAAGACGCCGATCCTTCCGCTTTCCTCTGCAATCGGTTCATAAAACTTCTCGTTCAGCAGAAAGGCCGAAAAGGGAATGTAGCTGGAGGTGATCTGCTTAGATAGCGTAATCGCGTCAGGTTTGATGTCGTAGGTTTGACTGCCAAACATATTGCCGGTCCGGCCAAAGCCGCAAATCACCTCATCGGCGATGAAAAGAATGTCGTATTTGCCGAGGACTGCCTGGATCTTTTCCCAGTAGGTGGCAGGGGGCACGACCACGCCGCCTGCGCCCATCACAGGTTCGGCGATGAAGGCCGCGACCGTTTCAGGGCCCTCTGCCTGGATCATCGCATCCAGGTTCTCGGCACAGCGGGTGGCAAACTGCTCTTCGGTCTCGCCCTCTTCGCCCTCACGCCAGAAATGCGGGCAGGTGGTGTGCAAGACACCTTCCAGCGGCAGATCGAAAGAGGCGTGATTGTACGGCAAACCAGTCAGGCTGCCCGAGGCGATGGTCACCCCGTGATAGCCGCGCAAGCGCGAAATGATCTTTTTCTTCTCCGGTTTGCCCAAGGCGTTGGAGCGATACCAAACAAGCTTCATCAGCGTGTCGTTGGCCTCTGACCCGGAATTGGTGAAATAGGCCTTTGACATCGGCACCGGGGCCATCTGCACCAGTTTCTCGGCCAACGCGATGATCGTGGGATGCGAGCGATGGCCGAAATTGTGGTAAAAGGGCAGACGTTCCATCTGTTCGGTCGCAGCCTTAATCAGACGGTCTTCGCCCCAGCCCACCGCCACGCTCCATAAGCCCGCCATGGCCTCGATATAGCGCTTGCCATTGCTGTCGGTGATAAAGACACCTTCGGCCTTTTCCATGATATGGGGGCCCACATCCGGATGGGTTGCCGCATTGGTGTAGCTATGGAAATGATAAGCGATGTCGCGTGCTTCCATGGAATTTGGCAGCGTGGTCATAGAAGGCATCCTTTCCGGTTCAAGCGACAGCAGGGCAGTCAACGGCATAGAGCTTTTGCAATGGCTCGTCCATTCGCTCATGTGCCGCGCAGCCCGAGGTACACAAGACTTTTCTCGCAGTTTAGCATGGCAAAAGTGCCCCTAGAGGGAAAGAGCCACAGGGGATTGCACTTGTTCAGAGTGTTTCGGTTTCGCGGGGCTGGGCCTTTGAGACAGACGTGGCGGTTGAGGCCACGGGAACAGTCAACGTCACACAAAGACCCGGTGCGGCATTGCTCAGTGCCAAACCTCCACCGAGCGACCGGGCGACATTCACCGCAATCGGCAAGCCAAGGCCGCTGCCGCCACCGGTCCCGACCTGAGAAAACCGCGACAGCGCTTTGGGCCAATCCTTCTGTGGAATACCAACCCCGTTGTCGCTAATCGAGATCGTAAGCCCTTTGTCGGTTTGGCGGATCGCAATCTGAATGGCACTTAAATCGGGGCCGCCATGGAGAAGCGCATTGTCGATGAGATTGTCGACCGCCTCCATATAGAGCACCTCATCGCCAAGATGGTCGAATTGCGCAATCTGACTTTCGAAGCCGATATCGACGCTTCGTTTGAGCGCTTTTGGGGCGACCCGATCAACGACCCGCCGGGTGGCGGCAATCAGATCGAAAGAGGTGTGTAATTTAGGGTCACGCTCTGCCCGCGCGCGTTCATAGGACAAAAGCTGCGTCGTCAAACGGCTGGCATTTCGGGTCGCATCGACCAAGTCAGTGATCCGCTGATCCAGCTCTGCGCCGCGGGGCGCTGTTTGGAGCGATTGTGCCATGCTCAGCACGCCCGCGACCGGATTGCGCAACTGATGCGCCGCATTGGAGATGAATATATCTTTGGATGTGATGGACCTTTGCACCCGTTCAAACAGGTCATTTAGAACTCGCACCACACCAGAGAGCTCTACCGGGAGCGCGCGTTTGATCGGCCGGAGATCGCTGGAGCTGCGTTGCGAGATCGCAAGTTCAAGATCGGTGAGCGGTCGCAACCCGCGCTCGACCCCAAAATAGACCACCGCCGCCACCGTCAGTATCAGAACGCCGATGACAATTGCGGCCTGCACGCCAAGATCGCTGGCCAAGCGTCGGCGATTTTCCAGTGTTTGCCAAACTGTGACGGTGGAAAACCCGCTGAGCCCAAAAAGCGATGTCTCCTCGCGCAACCGAACCGCTCGGACCGCTTCACCGCGATAGACCGCATCAAAAAGGGCCGGGGTTTCCGATGTTTCGCGCAGATCGGCAGGTGGCAGCGGCGGGGTGGCATAACCGGTGATGTACACCCCGTCTGGCCCGTGGACATGGTAGTAGACCTCTCCCTCGGCGGCGTCGCGCATCAAATCCCGGGTCACGGCCGATAGGGCATCGCCATCCGACACTGTGACATCGCGTGAGATCGCCAGTGCCACCGCGATCAGAGAGCGATCAAAGAGCGCCTCCGCTGTGTTTTGCGCCACCGAGTAACGCCAAAATCCTGCGATCAGAGAAATCAACACCAGCGGCAGCAGGATGATTAGGATCAGGCGTTTCCGCAGGCTCAGAACGCTCACGCTGGCCCCGCCTCATCAAGCATATAGCCCAGGCCCCGTGCGGTCCTGATCGCGACGCCAAAACCCGAAAGGCGTTTGCGCAAGCGTGAGATATAGACCTCGATCACCTTCTCTTCGGTTTCAGAGCCAACCCCATAGACACGATCAAGCAGTACAGTTTTCGATACGATACGGCCCCGGTTTTCGAGCAGACATTCAAACACGGCAAGCTCTCTCCGGGGCAGGTCTAGGGGCGTTTCGCCACCAAATAGTTGCCGGGCCGCGTGATCGAAGGTGAGCGTGCCCAAAGCTTCGGTCTCGCGCAGAGCGTCTGGCCGCCGCCGGGCCAATGCGCGCACACGCGCCTCGAGTTCCTCCATCTCAAAGGGTTTGACCAAATAGTCATCGGCCCCGGCATCCAGCCCTTTGACCCTGTCATCGGTCGAGGCGCGCGCAGTGAGCAAAAGCACCGGCGTCGCGTCCCCCCTTTGCCGCAAATCCTTCAGCACCGTCAGCCCATCGCGGTCCGGAAGGTTAATATCAAGAATGACGATATCGGCGCCCTCAACGCGCAAAAACCCATCGGCTGTGACACCATCTGCAATAATATCAACCGCATGGCCCTGATCGCGCAGCCGGTACGCGATGCCTTTGGCGAGCGTGTCGTTATCTTCAATGAGCGCGATGCGCATTATTTGTGCGATCCTGAAAGCTTGATGAAAGGTTGGATGAGCACAGTAGGGAAATCAACCGGGACATCAAAGGGCCCGGGATGATTTCAATTTGGAACGAGGACAAAACCTCGTGTCACCAATGGGAGTGAAAACATGTTGAATTCGACGAGGGGCAGTGCATTCGCATTTAGCCTCGCAGCGGCCGTATCGGTCGTCCCGATGGGCGTCTTTGCTGAGGCAGACTTTTCCGGCGAGACCGTTGAATTTGTGATCCCCTTCTCTGAATCCGGTGGTTCGGCGAAATGGGCGAATTTCTACGCACCGCTGCTGTCTGATGCGTTGCCGGGTCAACCAACAGTTGTGGTCAAATTCATGCCTGGCGCAGGCTCGACGAAGGGCGCGAATTGGTTCCAGAACAATCGTACCGACGATGGGACGGTGATCTTCGGCACCTCTGGTTCGACCCAATTCCCCTATCTTCTAGGCGATCCTCGGGTGCGCTATGAATATGGCGATTGGCAGGTTGTGCTGGCTTCTGGCACAGGCGGTGTCGCCTACCTTCCCCCAGATCTCGCAGAGCAGTACAAAGGTGACGTCGCCAATCTGCAGGATGTCGATTTCATCTATGGGTCTCAGGGTGCAACCCGGCTCGATCTGGTGCCGCTTCTCGCCTGGGAAATGCTTGGTCTGAACGTGGAACCTGTCTTCGGCATCAAGGGCCGGGGCGATGGCCGTCTGATGTTTGAACGCGGCGAAGCCAATATTGACTACCAGACGTCGTCTTCTTACCTCAAAGGGGTGACCCCGCTGGTGGCAGACGGCAAAGCCGTGCCGATGATGACTTGGGGTGCGCTTGACGCGAACGGCAATATCGTCCGCGATCCAACCTTCCCCGACATCCCAACCTTCAAGGAGGTGTGCCAGGCGACCGAGGGTTGTGAAACCAGCGGCGAGGCATGGGATGCCTGGAAAGCCTTCTTCGTTGCAGGGTTCCCGGCGCAGAAGATGGTCTTTTTGCCTGGGTCCACGGATCAAGAGATCGTGGACGCCTATACCGCGGCCTTCAATCAGATCACCTCGGATGATGATTTCGCAGGCAAGGCAAAGAGCGTTCTCGGCGTCTACCCTCAGATGACCGAATCCGAAGCTCAGGGCGCGCTGGCCAGCGCAACCAATGTGTCCGATGAGGCCAAATCCTACGTGACCAACTGGCTGCAGGACCGCTACGGCGTCCGCTTGCAGTAAGCCACACCCGCTCCGCCTGGGCATCCTGTTTTCCCAGGCGGAGCGATCATTCTGAAATTATTGACATCGGAAGGCCCGTCAGATGGATCTTCTTGCCACGGCGCTGCCTGCGCTGCAGGAGGCGTTTGTCCTCATTCTTCAGCCGCAACAGCTGATCTATCTGGTTGCCGGTGTACTCTTAGGTCTCTCGGTCGGTGTGTTTCCCGGCTTAGGGGGCATTGCGGGGCTCAGTCTGGTTTTGCCCTTCGTCTTCGGCATGGACCCGGTTTCAGGTCTGGCGTTGATGGTCGGTCTGGTGGCGGTGATCCCCACCTCGGACACATTCGCCTCTGTCTTGATGGGGATACCGGGGTCGTCGGCGAGCCAAGCCACCGTCCTTGACGGCTTTCCGCTCGCCAAAAAGGGCCAAGCCGCGCGGGCTCTCGCGGCGGCCTTCATCTCGTCGCTCTTTGGCGGCCTTCTTGGCGCCACCGTTCTTACCTTCTTCATCCTGATCGCGCGTCCCATCGTCCTGGCTTTTGGTTTGCCCGAGATGCTGATGATCACCATCCTGGGTCTCTCCATGGTGGCGATCTTGGCAGGCCGCTTGCCGCTGAAGGGGCTTGCTGCTGCTGGTCTGGGTTTGATGGTCGGCACGATCGGGGAAGGCGATGCAGGCGGCAGTCTGCGCATGGCCACCTATGATGTGCCCTATCTGACCGATGGGTTGAAGCTGGTGATCGTGGGCCTCGGTATTTTCGCTGTGCCCGAGATCATCGCGCTGCTCCGGCAGGACCGCGCTATCGCCAAAGACGCGAAACTCGGCGCAGGGTGGCTGGACGGGATCCGCGACTGGGCGTCAAATATTTTTCTCTCGATCCGCTGTTCGGTCATCGGCGTTTTGGTGGGGGTGATCCCGGGCCTGGGCGGCTCTGTGGTCGATTGGATCGCCTATGGTCACACGGTCCAAACCTCCAAAGACAAAACCGGATTTGGTAAAGGTGACATTCGGGGCGTGATCGGTCCGGAAAGCTCCAATAACGCCAAAGAAGGTGGCGGCCTTGTGCCAACGCTGATTTTCGGCATTCCGGGCTCAGGCTCCATGGCCGTCTTCATCGGCGGGATGGCTTTGTTGGGCTATGATGCAGGCCCGCAATTGATCACCAACAATCTCGACATCACTTACACCATCGTTTGGTCGCTCGCTTTGGCCAATGTGGTAGGTGCGGGGCTCTGCATCGCGCTGTCGGGGGGGATCGCCAAACTGACCACGATCCGCTTCACACTGCTCGCGCCGTTCCTTTTCATGATGATCTCCTTCGCGGCGTTCCAATCGGGGCAGTCCTTGGGGGATCTTGTGGCGCTCTTCGCCATCGGTGTCCTCGGGATCATGCTGCGCCGGTTCGACTGGTCGCGCCCGGCCTTCCTGATCGGCTTCGTTTTGTCGACACAGGCTGAGAACTATAGCTTCCAGGCCTATCAGATTGCCGCAAGCCGGTTCCGCAAAAGCACCTTCGAGGGGCTGGAATACATCTTCACCCCGATTGTGATCGTGCTTCTGATCGTCACCGCCTTGTCGATCTATTACGGCATCAAGCAATCCAAGCAGATCATGCCAGAGGGCGAGGTCCCCACAGGTCGCAAACGCGCACCGCTGGTGTTCCTTCTGGTCGTCACGGCCTGGTTCCTGGCGAGCTTCATTCAGGCCACGACCATCTGGACGGTGACGGACAAGATCTTCCCGCTGACGATTTCTTTCATCTCGCTGGTTTGTTGCCTGCTTTTGCTGATCCGGATGATCAAGTCACCGGAAACCGATGCGGTGTTTGCCGATCGCGAGGCGCAAGGTGAGGATGCCGACGCGCCCCACGGGCTTTGGGCAACGATGGGGTGGCTGGCACTGCTCTTGGGTCTCTCAGCCTTGCTAGGGTTCATTCTGGCACTGGCGATCTTCTTTGCGCTCTTCCTGAGGCTTCGGGCGGGTCTGGCCTGGCCTCGGATCGCCATCCTTGGCGGGATCGGTATTGTGTTCTTGTGTTTCCTCGCGGGCACGCTCAACCGTGACTTCCCACCGGGTCTGCTGCAGTCGCTGGTGCAACTGCCTTGGCCGCTGGGGTAAGACCTGTGACCACGACACCTCTTACGCTGCTCTGTCTTCCTGGCGATGGGATCGGGCCAGAGATTATGGCAGCGACTAAGGCGGTGTTAGGCACTGCCGCAGAAGCAGAAGGTGTCGCACTCACTTTCGAAATGGCCGAGATCGGTTTTGGCGCGCTCGAACAGCATGGCACGACGTTGCCACAAACTGTCGTTGAGCGCGCCTTGGCCGTTGATGGCGTGGTGCTGGGACCGGTGTCGCACAATGCCTATCCTCCACGAGAAGAGGGCGGCGTGAATCCGTCCGGTCGGCTGCGCGGCGCTTTGGACCTTTTCGCAAATATCCGCCCGGCGCAGCGCTATGATGGGGTGCCGACGCCAACGGAGCGTCCGATTGATTTGGTCGTGGTGCGCGAAAACCTCGAAGGGTTTTATGCCGACCGCAACCTTTATCAAGGTCCGGGTGAGTTTATGCCTGTGCCCGGTGTGGCGCTTGCCATGCGGCGGATCACGGCGGAGGCGTCTGAGAGGATTGCGCGAGCGGGCTATGAGATCGCTGCGGCACGCCCGGCCAAACGGGTCGCGGCGGTGCATAAGGCCAATGTGATGCGGGTCTCGGACGGGCTCTTTCTTGACACCGTCCGTCAGGTCGCGCGCGATTTTCCTGAGGTGGAAACCGAAGAGGTGTTGGTCGATGCCGCCGCAGCATTGTTGGTCCGGGAACCAAGTCGCTTCGATGTGATCATAACCACCAATATGTTTGGCGACATCCTCTCTGATCTCGCCTCAGAACTTGCAGGGGGTCTGGGATTGGCCGGGTCGCTCAATCGTGGGCCAGACCATGCGCTGGCCCAAGCTCAGCATGGCTCTGCGCCAGATATCGCGGGCCGCGATTTGGCGAACCCGGTTTCCCTGATCACCTCCGGCGCGATGCTTCTCGATCATTTGGGCGCGCGTGCCCCCGCCCAGGCGATCCGCACTGCGCTACGTTCCGCATTGGCCCGCCCAGAGACACGTACGCGCGACCTTGACGGGTCTCTTGGAACGCGCGCTTTTACAGATAGCCTTTGCACCCTCATTGCGGAGACGGCGACATGAGCCAGACCGGTATTCCCTTTTTCTTCATGCGTGGCGGGACCTCACGAGGCCCCTATTTCAATCGGGCCGACTTGCCTGAAGATCGCGAAACCTTGGCCCAGGTGTTGATCGCAGCGATCGGCGCGGGGCATCCACTGAACATCGATGGGATAGGTGGCGGCGCCGCGGTCACCACCAAAGTCGCCATGCTGTCCAAATCGCGGGAAAACTGGGCCGATATCGACTATTTTTTCGCTCAGGTCAGCGTCGAAGAGAAGCTGGTGGATTTCAAGCCGACCTGCGGGAATATCCTTGCCGGCGTCGGACCTGCTGCGTTGGAGATGGGGTTGATCGAGCCCGGAGCAGACCAGACCGAAATCCGCATCCGCGCGGTGAACACCGGCGCCCGCGTGATCGCCAAATTCGCCACGCCTGAGGGTCAGGTCGAGTACCAAGGCACCGCTCATATCGATGGCGTCCCGGGAACTGCCGCGCCCATCGAGCTTGCGTTTATGGATGTCGCGGGGTCCTCGACAGGTGCACTTTTGCCAACAGGATCGCTCATCGATGTGATCGACGGGATCCCGGTCACCTGCATGGATGTGGCCATGCCGATTGTCATCGCGCGTGCTTCAGACTTTGGCAAAACCGGGGATGAGACCCGCGAAGAGCTTGATGGCGACGCGGCCTATATGGAGCGGATGGAGCAGGTTCGACGCGCTGCTGCCGAGAGAATGGGGATGGGGGATGTCTCCAAATCTGTCACCCCGAAATTTGCCCTTGTGGCCGCACCGCGCGCGGGTGGAACGCTTGCGACCCGCTATTTTATGCCGTGGAACTGTCATCCAACCATGGCAGTCACTGGGGGCCAGTGTCTGGCCACCTGCGCGCTCACATCCGGCACTGTCGCCGACGGATTGGCGGCAAGGCCGCAGGAGGTGCCTGCCAGAGTGGTTTTAGAACACCCCTCGGGTCAGATGGATGTCATCGTGGACTATGGTCCGGCGGACCCCGGGCTCGACGTGAAATCTGCCGGTATCTTGCGTACAGCGCGCAAGCTCGCCGAGGGCTCGGTCTTTGTCCCGAGCACAGTGCTAGCGGCTGATTAGAGGGAGACGGACCATGCGCGAGAGTTATCAGGAAGCGATCCAGGCCGCGCGCGCTGAACTGCTTGAGGCGCGCAAAGTGTTGGTGGCGGAACTTCGGGGCTACCCTACACCCGTCGCAGGCTGCGATTTGCAATATACCTATCTGTTGAGCGAGCATCACAAGGTCAGTGCCGCGCTTTCTGCCTTGGGAGAGACACCCTTCATTCCGACACCGCGCACGCTGGACGATGGCGCGGGCGTCGAAAGTCGCTGAAGGAGCGCGAAAGATGAAGACGATCATTGTCGCTTTCGACGGCACAGAAGGCGCTGTTGCTGCCCTGGCCACAGCCGCCAAATTGACCAAGCGCAGTGACGGCCACGTGGTCGCCGTCATGGCGCATGCCTCAGCAGAAGCATACGCTGTCAAGGGGCATTGGATTCCTGCCCAGGCGCGAGAGATCATGGCGCAGGCCAATCAGCAAATTCTATCAGACGCAGAAAACGCCTTTCAGCAGGCCGTCGACCGGCTGCATCTCGGCGATCGGGTCAGCTTTGAAAAGATAGGGGGACGGGTGGACGATGTGCTGGCGCGGCGCGCCCGGACGGCTGATTTGCTGGTCCTCGCGCGGCCCGAGGCAGAGACGGATATGCATATGGTTCAGCACCCCGATCAGATCGTGATGCGGAGCGGTCGCCCGCTGCTGGTGCTGCCGAAAGGAAGCGGCTCCTGGACCAATGCGGATGCCGTAGATGCAGGGCCGGTCGTTGTGGCCTGGGACGGCAAGCGCGCCGCAGCGCGCGCGCTTGGCGATGCAGTGCCGCTTTTGCAGCCAGGCACCGAGATTGTTTTGCTCACCGTTGGCGTGGACACGATGAGCTACCCCGACCACAACGCGCTCGCCTATCTGGAGCGCCACGGGTTTACCGCCCGGCATGAGATCAATGGCACACCACCGCAGGTCACCCAATCGATCCTCGCCTTCTGCGACGTGACTGATCCCTCGCTTTTGGTCATGGGGGCCTATGAGCATAGCAAGTTCCAGGTGGATCTCACCGGTGCACCGACTGCGCAAATCCTCCGCCAAGCGAACCTGCCCGTTTTGATGGCCCATTGATGCGTGTCCACATCTTAGATGACTGGTTTGACACGCTGAAAGGTCTGCCCTGTTTTGCCAAGCTCGACGGCCATGACGTTACCATCTGGACGGATCACGAACCTGATCCCAGCCGATTGGCCCTGCGCCTCTCCGAGGCTGAGGCGCTGGTCCCGTTTCGGGAACGCACGGCCATTGCCGCTGAGCTGTTGGATCGATTGCCGGGGCTGAAACTGATCAGCCAGCGCAGCGTCTATCCCCATATCGATGTGGATGCCTGTTCGCGCAACGAGGTCCTGTTGTGTTCCAACATGCATGCCGGCACACCGTCCTATGCTGCGGCAGAGCTTACTTGGGCGCTGATCCTCGCAGCAATGCGGCAATTGCCGGCACAGATGGCATCGGTCAAAGCAGGACGGTGGATGATGGGCGTTGGGCGGAGCCTAAGGGGGCGTCAGCTTGGGCTATACGGCTATGGGCGGATCGCGCAAGCGGTGGCTGGATATGCCCGCGCCTTTGGCATGAAGGTGGTATGGTGGTCCTCTGAAGAGGGCCGCGCGCGGGCTGCGGCGGATGGCGAGATCGTTGCACCAAGCCGTGAAGCGTTTTTCGCGACAAGCGACGTGGTCAGCGTGCATGTGCGCCTCAAACCCACCACACATGGGATTATCGGATCAGCGGATTTTGCCGCCATGCAAGAGAGATCGGTTTTCGTAAACACCTCTCGGGCGGGATTGGTTGAACCCGGCAGCTTGCTTGCCGCACTCAACGCTGGGCGCCCGGGCACAGCGGCTGTTGACGTTTTTGATACCGAGCCCCTGACCGATCCAAATGATCCGCTTTTATCCCACCCCAACCTGATCGCGACGCCCCATATCGGCTATGTCACGGAAGATGAATTCGATCTGCAATTCTCTGATATTTTCGACCAGATCAACGCCTATGCGGATGGCGCACCGATCAACATGATCAACCCTGAAGCTTTCGTCCCTCGTTCCTAACCGCGTCCAGTAGTGCCGCAGCGATAGGGGCGTTTCGCAGCTCCGGTCGGGTCAATATACCCATCGGGCGTAAGATCGCAGGACCAGCAACGGGATAGCTGCGCAAACCATGTGCGGCGCTCAGGCTTCGCGCGCTCCCAGGAAGGATCGCGCCACCGAGACCGCCTTGTACCATTTCGAGCGCGGTGGTGGAGCGGCGCACCTCTATGCTCCAGCGCAGCGGCACGCGCGCAGCGGCCATGGCCTCATCGATCATCAACCGGTTGCCGGTGCCCTTCGCTGGCAAGATCAAGGTGAGATCGGAGAGATCTGCCCAGTCTAGACGGGGCTTTGTCTCTGCCGCGTGATCCTTCGGCAAAAAAGCCTCAAGCGGATCATCGAAGATCGGCTCAAAGGCGGTACCAGGCTCTTGTGTCGGCATCGCGCAAAGTCCGAAATCGGCATTGCCTTGGGCGACGGCCTCGGCGACTTCATTGGTGGCATGGTCAAGGATCCTTAACCTGGCCCGGTGTCCAGCAGTGCGAAATTGTTCCATCGCTGGGAAGAGCCAACGCTGTAGAATTGTTGGCACCGCGGCGATGGTGACCACAGCGTTGCGCTGATGCGCGTAGCTGAGGCTTTCATCTTGCATGGCGAGCCGCATTTCTTCGGCATCGGCAAGAAGAGTCTGAGCCCGCTCGTAGAGCCGCTTTGCCGCAAGCGTGGGTCGGACCTGACGGGTGCTGCGCTCAAAAAGTTGCGA
Organism: Pseudomonadota bacterium; assembly: GCA_038751255.1. GTDB lineage: Bacteria > Pseudomonadota > Alphaproteobacteria > Rhodobacterales > Rhodobacteraceae > JANSYP01. Next base: position 19,051 of record JBCDGN010000021.1, on the reverse strand, counting down.
GTTAAGCGCCTCTTCGAGCTTGCGCACCCGTCGGGTGATTGCCGGCTGCGAAAGGTTGGTCCGCGTTGCGGCAAGATGAAACGCTCCGGTCTCCATCACCGCGACAAAAGCTTCGAGGTCCCCGAAATCATAATTAATACGCATAACGCATCAATCTGAGAATTATCATCATTGGTCAAATATAAATTCTGAGAGTAAGCCAGCTTCAATCACCAAGGATCGACGCCAGTGAAAGATAGCTACGATATCGCCGTGATTGGCGGGGGGAATGCCGCCTTGTGCGCTGCCATAACTGCGGCTGAGGCGGGGGCGAGCGTCATCGTGCTCGAGGCCGCACCGCGCCCTTATCGCGGTGGCAACAGCCGCCACACCCGCAATTTCCGCTGCATGCATGCTGGTCCCCAAGGCGTGCTGACAGGCACCTATGACGAAGACGAATACTTCGACGATTTGCTGAAGGTGACCAAGGGCAAAACCGATGAACCCCTAGCACGCCTGGCGATCCGATCCTCGGAAGAGTGCTATCATTGGATGCATGATCACGGTGTGCGGTTTCAGCCCTCACTCTCGGGTACATTGTCCTTGTCTCGCACCAACGCGTTTTTCCTGGGTGGGGGGAAGGCACTGGTAAATGCCTATTACCTTACAGCAGAAAGCCTTGGCATCGACATTGTCTATGAAGCCCCAATCAGCCATCTGGAATTCGATGGGGCGCGGATCTCCTCAATCACAGCTGAGATAGATGGCGAAGCGACAAAAATCACTGCGCGCGCGGTCGTCACGGCCTCTGGTGGATTTCAGGCAGACATGGAGTGGCTCGCCCGTGCCTGGGGACCAGCCGCCAAGAACTTTTTGATCCGCGGGACACCTTACAACCGCGGCGTGGTCCTGAAAGATCTGCTTGATCAAGGGGTGCAATCGGTAGGGGACCCGACCCAGTGCCACGCGGTGGCAATAGACGGACGCGCGCCGCAATATGATGGCGGGATTGTCACGCGGCTAGACTGCGTGCCGTTCTCTATCGTGGTCAATCGCGACGGCGAGCGGTTCTATGACGAGGGCGAAGACGTTTGGCCCAAGCGTTATGCGATCTGGGGCCGCCTTGTGGCCGCTCAGCCAGACCAAGTGGCCTATGCGATCATCGATAGCCGCAGCCTTGAGCTGTTCATGCCGTCCGTTTTCCCGCCAGAGAAAGCTGACACGCTCGAAGGCTTGGCCCAGCGGCTCGGCCTACCAGCGCACAAGCTGCGCGAGACTGTAGACGCCTTCAACGCCGCTTGTGGAGAGGGCGAATTTCACCCCACCGAGCTTGACGGTTTGACAACTAAGGGGATCGCCCCGCCAAAAACCAATTGGGCGCGCCCGATCCTAGAGCCTCCGTTCTACGGATACTCGCTCCGCCCAGGTGTGACCTTTACCTATTTGGGGTTGAGCGTGGATGAAACCGCGCAGGTAGAGGGCCCCCAAGGTCCCATTGAGAATCTGTGGGCCGCGGGAGAGATCATGGCCGGGTCAATCTTGGGTCAGGGCTACCTGGCTGGTTTCGGCATGACCATCGGCACTGTCTTCGGACGCATCGCTGGCAAGGAGGCCGCGGCTTATGTTCACTGAGACCCTTCAAGAGGCCCGCCGCCAGGTCGAGATTTGCAATGCCTGCCGGTATTGCGAGGGTTACTGTTCGGTCTTCCCGGCGATCAACCGCAAACGGTTTTTCTCGGATGGCGACATCACGCAGCTTGCCAATCTTTGCCACAATTGCCGGGGTTGCTATTATGCGTGCCAGTACACCGAGCCGCATGAGTTCGCGTTGAACCTGCCCAAGGCTCTGGCGGAGGTGCGTCAGGACAGCTGGAAGGACCACGCATGGCCAAAGGGGTTTGCCACGGTCTTTGACCGTTCGGGTGTGATGATCAGCGCCCTGTTGGTGGTCAGTTTCGCATTTCTTTTCGTTTTGGCGCAGTTGCTGCGGCCTGCCAGCGGTGAAGGCTTTTACGCCTATATGTCTCATGGTCTGATGGTCGCGGTGTTTCTGCCAGCCTTTGTTCTGCCGCTCGTGGCAATTGCAGTTTCTCTAAGAAGCTACTGGCATGCGGTCGGCGGCACCTCGCTACGCTGGGCGGATCTGGCAGAAGCGACGCGCGCGGCGGGGCGGATGAAAAACCTTGAAGGCGGCCATGGCGATGGTTGCAATTTCGAACAAGGCGAGCGCTTTTCCAATGCACGCCGTCATGCTCATCACGCGGTGATGTATGGGTTTTTGCTGTGCTTCGCGTCGACCTCTGCGGGGACGGTGATGCACTATCTCTTCGGTCTTCACGCGCCCTACGGGTTTTGGAGTTTGCCGAAGCTTTTCGGTGTTTCTGGCGGTATTTTGATGTGTGTTGGAACGGTCGGGCTGGCCTGGTTGAAAACCAGGGCCGATCGGTCCCTTGGCGCCCCAAAGTATTGGGGCGGGGAAATGGCCTTTATCTTGCTTCTCTTCGCAGTCGCGGCTTCGGGCCTGGTTCTTTACGCGGCGACTGGCACGGGCGCTGTTGGATGGCTCTTACCCTTTCATCTCGGCACCGTGCTAACCTTGTTCCTGCTAATGCCCTACTCGAAAATGGCCCATGGATTTTACCGGATGGCCGCACTCACCCGGGATGCCGCCGCCGCCCGCCTTCAGCGATAGATCATCTTTTCGGCCGCTTTACTTTCGCAAGGCTTGTAAAGACCGGCGCAAAAGAAATCACCAGGACAAGACGCAGCAAATGATGTGCGATGACCACGCCAAGGTCAGCTCCGGCCACAATCGCCATCACGGTCATCTCTGCCTGCCCGCCCGGGGCGAAGGCCAAAAACGCCTCCAAGGGACCGATCCCTGTGATCAACGGCAGAAGCTCCGCCATTATCGCGGCCAGGATGGCGAGGATCGCGACAAAGGCCACTGCGGTGAGAATGATGCGACGAAACTCGCCCCAGGTGATCCCCATATAGTGAATACCGATCCCAGTCCCGATAAAGAACTGGGCCGTAAGGATGGCCTCTTTTGGGGGGCGCATATGAATGACGTCGCTGAGGGATAGGATCGCCGCGAGGATCATTGGTCCCAGTATCGAGGCCCCGAAAAGCCTGACCTTTGTTGCGATCCTCCAACCGACAATCGCGGCAAAGAGCATCGCCAACAGTTCGTGTATCGGCACATCCTGAATCGGGGCACCGATTGGATTGGTCAGATCAGCGTCAAAGAGAACCGTCATGAGGACCGGCACAGTGGTCACAATCAGAAGGACCCTGGTGGCATGGATCAGCGATAGCGCCCGTGGATCGCCCCCAGCCTCTTGACCAAAGATCACCATGTCTTGGAGCCCGCCGGGCATCGCCGCAAAATAGGCCGTGGCGGGGTCGTAGCCGCAGAAACGATGGAAAAAGAGAAAGCCCACGCACCCGATCACCGCGATATAGGCGGGGATCAACGCCAATGAGAGCCCAAGCTGCGGCAGGTCAGAAATCAGGGCGGGCGTCACGGCAGAGCCTACGGCCACCCCCAGAATTGTTCTGGCCGCGACGGACACTTTGCCAAAACCTTGCAAGTTCGCGCCTGCAAATGCTGCGATCAGACAGGCCGCCATTGGACCAAACAGGAAAGGAAGCGGAATGCCAGCGATCCAAAAAACCGCAACGCCTGCCAGCACAAGCAGAAGCGTCACCCATCGCGGGGTTGGTTTTGTTCGTGAACCGGCTTCCGCAGTGCTCATCGCAAGAGCAATTTATGGGGACTGTCGACCCCGTCGAGTTGGGTGAGCGCGGCATCCACCTTGGCCCGTAGCTCCCGCCACTTTTCAACCTGTGTATTGCCCTGGGCAGACAGCAAGTTGGTCCGATCAATCTCTCGCGCGAGATGGCGTTGCGCCATCCGAAGCTCCGCGCAGGCAACGGTCAAATAGCTGTCTAACGCGCTCTCGTCTGCATCAGGTCGTTCCAGGGGCGAAGGAACTGGCCTCTGACATAGTGTCATATCTTCATACACTTGATCGGTCAGCGCTTTCAGGTCTGCATGCGTGTTGCTTTGATATCGCGACCGTAAATCGATCTCCCGCGCTGCCTGCCAGAGCGCCAGTGTTTGAGTAAGTGACCGACGCATATAAGCAATGAGGTCGGTCAGGCTTTGTCTCAGTGATATATCACTTGGATTTTTCATGGTCATCCCTCGGGGGTCAACGCTGTTGATCCCGAAATAGCCTCCCCGATGCATATCGTAAATATATTGAGATATGCAAAATCCATATGTATTGGATATGTTATGGAGTTGAGGCATCTGCGCTATTTTCAGGTTGTGGCTGAAGAGGGTCACATCACCCGCGCGTCGGAGCGTTTGTCGATGCGACAGCCTCCGCTCAGTTTGCAGATCAAAGCGTTGGAGCGTGAACTGGGGGTCCAGCTTTTCCGCCGCCTGCCGCGCGGCGTGGAGCTGACCGATGCGGGTGCCACGTTCTACACTGACGTTTGCGCGCTGTTGGCAGGGCTCGATCAAGCGGTCGCCAAAACCCAACGTGTGGCGCGTGGAGAAGCAGGACATCTAGCGCTTGGCTTTACCAGTTCGGTGATCGCCCACCCGGCGGTGAAGCTTGCAATCAAGGCCTATCGCGCGGCCTATCCCGATGTGACGCTGAACTTGACCGAGGATGGCTCGTCAGATTTGGTCGATGCCCTAGACGCCTATCGGTTGGATGTGGCCTTCATCCGCTCCGACATCCGCGGTCATGCCCCGATCCGACAAATCAAATTGATCGAAGAACCTGTGGTTCTCGCCTGTCCAGAGGGATTGCCTCTTGCCGCAGAGGATGGCCCCGTGCCGATTGAGGATATCGCAGGCCAGCCCCTGGTGCTTTACCGACGGACTGCTGGTCCCAAACTCTATGATCGGATCATTGCCTGGTTTGAGGCGCAGGGTTTTGAACCGCAGATTATTCAAGAGGCGCCGCGGGTCGATACCGCATTGAACCTTGTGGCGGCCGGCATGGGGGTCACGGTTGTGCCGCGTTCGCTCGCGGCTGCGCATCTCGAAGGGGTTCACTACCGCGAGATCGTGGCAGATCCGCCGATGGTCGAAGCCATCACCCTGGTCGCGCGGAAATCCGATCCTTCATTGGCGCTGCGAAACTTTATCAAAACGGTGCAGAGCCAAATGTCTGTGTGAGCGCCAGTGCAGGCGAGCGCCCGTTTTCAGGCTCTGGGATGCGATTTCGCATAGACCTCCATCAACCGTTCGGTGTCGACGCTTGTATAGGCCTCGGTCGTGCTGAGCGAGGCATGTCCCAGAAGCTCTTGAATGGCACGAAGATCGCCACCGCGGGACAACAGGTGGGTGGCAAAGGAATGCCGCAGCGCATGCGGAGTGGCCGAGGCGGGAAGGCCAAGTTGCATCCGGGTCTGGCGCATCGCTTTTTGTACCACCGATTGGCTCAGCCGCTGGCCCTGCACCCCGCGAAACAAAGGCGTGCCGCGGGTCAGTTCCATCGGGCAGAGGCGCCGGTAGCGTTCCACCATATCCCTTGCGATTGGCAAAACCGGCACGAGCCTTTCTTTCCCGCCTTTCCCAGTGATGCGAAGCGTTTCGTTCAAGGGCGCGGCTTCCGCCTGTAGCCCAAGCGCCTCCGAGATCCGCAGGCCACAGCCGTAAAGCAGGGTGATCAGTGCCTCATCCCGGGCAGAGACCCAGGTCTCGCGCGATTGCAATCCGATCGTATCGATGAGGGCCTTGGCCGCATCCTCGCTCACCGGTCGTGGCAATTTGCGATTAAAGCGGGGATTGCGCACCGATAGCACCACGCTGGCGTCAAAGCTGTCACGGTCCGACCACCAGCTAAAAAAACTTTTCACTGCAGAAAGTTGTCGAGAGAGCGATCGTGCGGAGATGCCACGCGCCCGTTCACGCGCCATCCAAGCGCGCATATCCGTAAGCGTCAGCGATTTCAGACTATTCGGTCCGGGCGCTGCCTCAAGATGCAGCGCGAGAAAGCCCAGAAACCCGGTTAAATCGGCGCGATAGGCTTCCAAGGTGCGCGGACTTGCGTCTTTCAAAGCCGCCATTCCCGCCAACCAGTCTTGCATCAACTGCGCCGCTGCGGGCGAGGGTGGTGGCGCAGCCTCCGGTCGGGTCGGCCGTGTCATAGCCAGCTGCGCAACACCCGTTCGAACAAAGCGCCGAATACCTCAAGCAGATCAGTTGCATCGCCTGTGCGGTACTGATCGGCATTGGTGGAGCCGATCACCAACATGCCTGGCAGTCGGTCTGTCCCAAGATCGATAGCGAGGATCGCTTCAGAGCGAATGTCCGAGGCGGCACTTCGATAGACTTCTAAAGCGCCCTCCGGCACGGTCCGCAACATCGCTGCTGCAGGCCGCGATTTGCGACCACCGCCGCGATACGCGGTGGTATAGCCTGGGCCCACCAACGAGATGACATCGCACTGCTCGCTCAATGGCCCCAGCGTGTCATCGGCCTGTGTTTCCAGCACCAGACGGATCGCTTTGGCCCGCAAACAATCGGCAACCTCTTTGTTCATCCCGTTCAAAAAGTCTTTGAACTCAAGCGGTGCGATCATCGTCAAGATCGCACGATGGACCTGGCGCGTGACTGAGACCCCGTCATACGCCGCGGCAATGACGGTTTGATGCGCCTCTTCAAGGTGATCGAGACGCTCTTCCATCCGGTTCATCGCCAAGCTGCGCATGTCGACGATATTTTTGCCCTGTTCACTGGTCTGGGCAGAGGCCAACGCCTCCATAATCTCAGGGTCATCCAGAACCAGTTTCGGGTCGCTGAGAATGCGCTTGCGGAGCGCGACAGTGGTGCCGCGCGCGGGAGATAGACTGTTCATGCTCTGCCTCGTGTATGCCTGTCACCGGCTGTTTTATTGAACTCTAGCACAGGCCGATTCCCGCTGTCGCGGATTTTTCTGTCTAACTTCAAGACCGATGCATCTAGATCGGGTTTGGACGGCCCCGTTTCCGACTGGGGTTGTGGCGGCGGCGCAGACAACGCGTGCCTCTGACGCCCACAGATGCGTTGCTCGCAAAGGCGCTAAAAAATTTGTAGGCATAGGAAACGCAGCACGCTTCGCAAAGTCCTTCTTCGAGGTATCTGATGCCCATATCTGGTCCAAGTCTTACGGGTCCCGCGCCTTTGAACGATTTGCTCAGCAAAGCCGTCAGCGGGAAACCTCAAGAATGGGCGCTGACATCTGGCGATCATAGCTGGACCTGGAGAGACTTTCAGCGCGATGTTGATCATCTCGCGGCGCAGCTGATTGCGATGGGCCTCACGCCAGGCCAACGGGTGGCCTCGCTCTTGCCCAATTGCGGGGAGCTTCTGATCTTTTACCTCGCGTGTTTCAAAGCAGGCCTTGTCGCGACCCCGCTGAACTATCGCTACACGCCCGCAAATATCGATTACGCGCTTGGTTTCAGCGATGTCCAGTTGCTGTTCTTTCATGCCGAGAGACAGGCAGATATCGCTGACAGCCAACTGGCCGGGGGTCTGCCAAAGGGACTGATCTCCTTGAACGGTGCGCTGCAGGGCGTGCGATCGTTTGAATCCCTTCTCAAGACCGAGGCACCGGAAGTCGTTTTCCCACAGATTGATGTCGAGGCGACCGCATTGATCTTTTTCACCTCGGGCAGCACCGGCAAACCAAAGGGTGTCATGCACAGCATCGCCTCTTTTGGATCGATTGCAGCGAGTTTCTCTCAAGCCTTGAAGCTGACGGAGAGTGACATCGTGTTTCCAGGTGGGTCGATCTCTCACGTGGGCAGCCTGTCTACAGCGTTTGCGGCACTCTCTGCGCAGGCCCCTATCGTGTTGGACCGTGGGTTCGATGCCGACGCCGTCCTTCCTGTTTTGCGGCAGCATCGCCCAACCGTGATCGTAGCGCTACCAGCGGCCCTGATTGCGTTCTTGCATGACCACAAGGCCACGCGAGAAGACTTTAGTTCTGTGCGTTTGCTGATCAGCGGTGGCGACAAATTCCCCTTGGACATCGCCCAGCAGTTTGCGGAGTTCAGCGGCACCGATATTACAGAAAGCTACGGATTGACCGAGGCAACGGACAGCATGCTCGGTCCTGTCGACGCGCCTGCAAAGCCGGGGTCTGTAGGACATGTTTGTCCAGGGTTTTCGGCCTCGATCCGCGATGACCAGGGCCGCGAGGTGCGCGAAGGAAACCTTTGGCTTGCGGGTCGGCCCGTCTGTCAGGGCTATTGGAACAACCCCGAAGAAAACGCGAAATGCTTCGTCGATGGCTGGTTCGACACCGGGGATGTAATGGCCGTCGATGATGACGGGTATTTCTGGTTCAAAGGCCGCACAAAGCAGATCATCGTCCATGACGGATCAAACATCGCCCCCCAAGAGGTGGAAGAGGCCGTGATGTGTCACCCGGCGGTTGACTTGGCGGGCGCGGTTGGCGTGCGAAACGAAATGCATGGAGAGAATGTTTGGGTGTTTGTGACCCTCAAATCAGGGGCACGCAGACCGCAGATGCAACAGATCATAGAGGTCGCGCGCAAGCAAATCGGCTATAAAGCACCGGAAATGGTCCGTTTTCTGGACGAGATGCCGTTGAATGTGACCGGGAAGATAGACCGGATGACGCTTAAGAAGATGGCGGCCGAGTATCTCTCAGCGCATCCCTTGCCGTAGGCGTTCAGACTGGCCATGAGCGTATTTGGTTGGATCAAAAGACATCCCGCCATCTCAACGGTAAGTGCAATTGGGGGCGTGTTTATCGCCCTCGTTTCTTTCACCGAGGCGACCACCAAGGCCTATAGCGGTTTTGCCTATCTCTTTCCAGAAGCAGCCCAATCTCTGTCGCATCGATTTGCAAAATGGCAAGGGGGGCGCGTCTTGGCAGAGCTCGGACGGGACAACATCGATGAAATCATCGCTGTGCATCGTCTCGATCTAGACGGCGACGGAAAACGCGACGACCTGCTTTTGTCTTACCAGCTGAAACCCGACAACGAAGACTTCGCGCTCACATATGCCGAGGCACTGAGAAAAAGCGAGCGCTATTGGGAAATCCTCTTGCGCGATGAATTTTATGCCACAGAGCGGCTTTCTATAGATGTCATTGAATCCGGCGAGTTTCCCTACGTCATTCTCAGCGTTGTGGGAGGGTCCGGCCATTACTTGAGTTTTCAGGTTTGGACGATCGAGCCAACGGGCGTTTTCCGGATTGTGTATGACAGCTATGACCACATGTATCATCCCAGCGGCCAGATGTTCGTCGATGGACCTTGGGTTCGTGTGCGAGATGCGATTGGCGAATACACCCTTGTGTTGGATGGGGATCAGACGCGTTTGGTCGACGCCAACCAACAAGACTTCGGTGTAGCGACCCGTGTATTAACCATCGAAAGCCCGGTAGAGGCGCGCCTGGGCTCACAGGAACTTGCCTCGGAGGCAAAATGCATTTGGGGCGGAGATGAGCCTGCGATCATCGATGGGGACTATTCCGTTTGCGAGGGTCAAGGCTACACGCGCTTGGAACTGGAACTCGGCCCGAATGAGCTTCTTGCGATCCGCAGCGAGGTCGCGATGGAGCGCGTCTATATCGAAGGGTCCTCTCTTCGTGCGGCAATGGGCCCTGGGCGTCTTTTTGAACAGACCGGCACCGGGGAAAGCGTGATAAATTTCAGGCAAGGCCACTGGTTTTTCGAGCTGGTCGTGCACGCGCGCTTAACTTCGGATTGATTTCTGAGTGCCTTAGCCTCGTCCCATCAGGATCTTTCGATGCGATTTTTCGGTCTCAGCAGCGCCAATCCGCCAACACCGGCGATGAGGAATGGCAGTGCCGCGGGGACGGGAACCGGTACAAGTGTCAAACTGTAGGAGCCTCCGTTGCTTGAGCTGGGTGTGCAACTTCTGCTGTCGCAAGTTCCGATACCCCAATTGGTGAACACGCCTGAAGGATTTGAGCTAAACCCGAACGCCAAAACGGGTTGAGGAGTGAAGATGGTTCCGCCGTTGTTTATGATTTCGATAGGAATTTCGGCCATTGAACCAAGCACAAACACCGCGTTGCCAATCTCTAAGATCTGTGGGCCAAGCCACGTCGCGCTATCATAGATCGTGCCGTCAACTTCGACTGCGCCTTTAACAAAGCCTCCAGTGGACTTCTCAAAAGACAGCACGCCGAACCAGTCCGGTTCGCTATCCCCAAGCCCGTCCTCGGTGAGGGCAACTTCATAAGTCACCAAAGGGGCGGCATCTGCTTGGAGGCCGAGGCCAGCCGCGGCAGCGGTGATGAGAAATGATTTCCACATTCCTTGAGACCTCAATGTCATTGCATCGCATTTTGAACGTCTAGGTCGTGGATGCTCCCCATCAAGGTTGTTTTGACAATGCAGCTTGGTCCGATGCAACTTTCATATAGTATCAACGAAAAATGAGATATTTTGCCCCGATTTCGCGAATTTAAGCGCCGACATTGTGAAATTTTAGACGTGATACGAAAGAAACCCTCGGCGCCCTGAAAAAGGTATCGCCGAGAGAAGTTGCTCAGCTGAAAGCAGGCTAGAGTGCCCAGTCAGGCGCTATGCTTACCCGCCAATTTAAATCTCACGCTGTGATGACAGCGGGATCAATAATCGTTGCCATTGTCGTCTTCGATGGCTCTTTTGGTGTCGTCGGCTGCGCCGGAAATGGCTTTGCCTGCGCCTTCAACATCTTTTCCAACTCCAGCGGCAGTGTTGCAGGCGGCGAGCGCGATCAACAGCAGAAGCGGGGCAGCGATACGGGTCATGAGCGGTTCCTTATCTCGATAGGTCCTTGTAGTTGGACCGCCAGTGTGAACACTCCGGCGGTCTACTGTCACACTATCCCAAGTTTAACGCTCCGCAAATCAAAAGCCACCAACACCGAGTGACGGAACAGTACCTTGCTCAACAGCAATCGCGTAGCCGATCGCGCCAGCGACCAAAACGCCCGCCAAGATCGCGAGAGCAATCTTCCATGTGGACCACGGACGCTCCCCTTGAACACGGCCGGTTTGTCCGTTCACCACGCAGCGATAGCTTTTGCCCTGAAAGCGATAAGCCGCGATCCAGATTGGCAAAAGGATATGTTTGAAGGTCACCGCGGACAGCTCAGTTTCGATATGATGCACCCGCTGGCGATCACCGCCGATATCAAAACGCACATCCCGTTCGATGACCCGGTCCATGATCGCGCGTGCCTCCAGGAATGCGTCATCGATCTCTAATGTGTAGGCTTCCGCTCTGAGCCCGGCGAGATATCCTGGCGTGTAGGGCTCCAACAAGGATAGATCCCACGGTGGCAGCGCATCGGTGAAGCTTTTCGGCAGCGAACGGGATCCCAGGACCAGAACATCGTCAAAAAACCGTGCGACCCGGCCAGAGACGCCCCGCCAACGCACTTTTGCCACCCGTTGGGTCGTGCTTTTGCCGTTTATGACCACGCGGCGGGTTTGGTAATAGACCGTGCCGCGCTGGCCGCGATACTCTGAACGTGTCTGCGCATCGAAGGTCCAGTAAGGGGCATAGACCCCGTCCATCTTTCCGCCCCGCCGGGCATATTTCTGTAGCCCCGAGGGCGCGAACCAGAGCCGTCCAAGCCACTCCTTCATGGCCTTGTGTGCTGCGGCCTCATCCAGCGCGAAAGGCAGAACGGCGCGCGGTTTGATGTGGCGGTTCTCGCCCGTCCCGGTCACCACTGGAGAGGCGCAAAACGGGCACTCGGCGGCATGGATAGCCGGGTCAAACTCGACCTGGGCACCACAGTTTTGGCAGTTGAGGACTTGTGTCGTCTCAAGCTCTGCTGCGGGCAGTTGATCCCTAAGCGCGGCCCTGAAATCGAGCTCTCGGATCGCGGATTGCTGCGCCCAGGGCCCGCGGGAGCGCCCTTCCATCTCTTCGATGTTCCCGCAATGATCGCAGATCAAGTTTCCCGCTGCCGGGTCAAAGCGCAGATCCGCCCCGCAGGCAGAGCAGGGGAAACGATGGATGTCCTTTGGCGCAACCTGAACAGGCGCGTCATCGGGGAATGGCGGCGGTTCCATGGGCGTCGATCACGCCCCGGGTGGTGGCGGCGGTGGCAGCACGGTGAAAAGCTGGGCCAGTTCCGTCACGTCTTCAGCCTTGAGCCAACCGTCTTGGCCTGCAGTCCAGACATAGCTTTGACGGGTCAGGTCCCCGGCGGTGGCCATGCGGCCCATATCAGCCTTGGAGAACGGCCCCGAGGTCTGCCCATCCTTGGCGATATGCCAGACATGCTCGACCGGCGGAGGCGGAGGAACGGGTGCGGCTTGCTGCATCACCGGCTGCGGTTGCTGTTGGGGATGAGCGCTTGGTTGCGCGCCCGCGGGCATCGCACCCCAAGGGCCCATGCGAGACATCTGCGCGGCCATTGCCATGCCCATGCCGGCGCCGATCCCAGCCCCCATACCGCCATTGGGTGTAGAGGCCGCCTGGGTCATGGCCTCGGCCGCGGAATACTGGGTGTAGGCGCCCAAATCGCCCGCGAGCCCCATAGAGGTGCGTTTGTCGAGCGCTTTCTCCACCGCAGGTGGCAGCGAGATGTTTTCGATGTAGAGTTCGGGCAAACCCAAGCCGTAGGCGTCGAGCGTCGGCGAAATCTCTGTCGCGATAAGCTTGCCCAAATCGGCGGTGTTGGCAGCCATATCCAAGACCGGAATCCCGGAGCTTGCGATGACCCGGGAAAACTCTTGGACGATGATGTTTCGGATCTGGAACGAGATTTCGTCCATTGTGAATTCGCCATCGGTGCCGACGATCTCAACGAGGAATTTTGCCGGGTCCTTTACGCGGATCGCATAGGTCCCAAAGGCGCGGACCCTGACCGGCCCGAACTCTGGGTCGCGCAGGATGATCGGGTTTTTGGTGCCCCATTTGAGATTGCCAAATCGGGTGGTGGCAACGAAGTAGATCTCAGACAGAAAAGGTGACTTAAAGCCATGGTCCCAATGCTGCAGCGTGGTCATCACCGGCATGTTGTTGGTCTCAAGCATATAGAGACCGGGGGTGAAGACATCGGCCATCTGGCCTTCATGTATAAAAACTGCCGCCTGACCCTCGCGCACCGTCAGTTTCGCGCCGTATTTGATGGCATGGCCCTGACGTTCAAACCGCCACACCATCGTGTTGCGCGTGTTGTCCGTCCAATGAATGACGTCGATGAATTCGCCGGAAAGAAAGTTGAAAATGGACATCTGCGATCAGGACTCCTGCGGTTCGGCGGGTTCCGCCACTTCTGTGGTCTCAGAGCCGTCCAGCAGCTCTTTTGCAATCATATCGGCAATTGGGCGGGCTTCTTCAATCGTCATGCCCGGTGACAGCCGAGGGTCATAAAGCATGGTGATCATCAACTCATCCTGACCCGTGAGAAATGCGTATTCCTTATCGTCATTGAATAGCGAAGGCCGTGCGTCGGGGCTGTCATTGGCCAGACCAAGTCCTTGGGTGAGTTCTTCATGATAGCAGGACCGGCGCAGCAAGGACGGTAACTCGGCCCGCACTATCGCGATGGCCCTGACATAAACCGCTGGCGCTGACTGATCCGAAAACGCCACAACGATGCAGTAGAAAGCATCCGGCAATTCAGTGATCTGAGCGACGAACGGATCCGTGATGCCTGGCACGAAAGTGCGCAAACTCGGTCCTATCGCTTGCCGGTCGGCATCGCTGACCAAGAATATTCCGAAGTTCGCAGTTTGGGTCGTGATGCGTATGGGATGCTTGCTGAGTTCCGTCAATCGCTCGGTTAGGGCAATCACGGTCTCTTGGTCTTCACTTTCAATCGTCTTTGGGACGCCAGGACCGGCCATTAGTTTTACACGCACCGGGCCTTCCCATCGCCGCAGAGGGCTCGCCTTTTCTTGCGCGATGATGCTGCCGTCGACCACCGTGTTCTCATTGAACATCGCGACGCGCAGAAAGCTCTGGGTCAGGCGCTCTGGATCGGTCACCGCAGGACCGGCATCGGTGCGCAACAGGCCTTGGTTGAGCAATCGCGTCTCTATCTCTGCAAATCGCGCGACGCGTGCCGGATCGAGTGCAGGCTCGGCGGTCTCTGGTGGTGTCCCTCGCGGGGCCGGTCTGGGTCCTTCAAACGCCGCTGGCCCGAAAAACTGAGCACAGGCGCTCAGGCACAAGAACGCGACCCCCGCTAAGGGGGCGAAATATCTATGATTACTGCGGTGCGCTCTGGGCATCGTTGCCCGCCATGGAGCGTTGCGCCTTTGCTGCAGCCAACGCATCCCGGAGCTCTGTTTCCATTTTCTGCAATTCACCTTCTGCGGCAGCACGACGCTTTTTGCCGTCATCGGCAATCTGAAGGCTTTCTTGGATCGTGGCGATCAGGTCTGAATTGGCCGCTTGTACCGCTTCGATGTCGAAAACGCCGCGCTCCATTTCTTTGCGCACGGTCTGATTGGCCTGACGCAGATTTGCGGCATTGGCGGTCAAAAGCTCATTGGTCAGATCGGTGGCATCTTTGACGGTTTGGGCCGCCTCAGAGGAGCGCTGAATTGTCAGCGCTCGGACCAATTGCGCTTCCCAAAGCGGCACTGTGTTGACCAGTGTAGAGTTGATTTTGGTCACCAAGCTTTTGTCGTTTTCCTGCACCAAGCGGATCGAAGGCAGCGATTGCATGGTCACCTGACGGGTCAGTTTCAGATCATGCACCCGGCGTTCCAGATCGTCTCGCCCGGCGCGTAGGTCGCGCAGCTCTTGGGCTTTCATCACCTGCTCGGCCTCAGGTGCGGCGTTCATTTCGGCTTCTTTCGCGGGGATATCGGTGCCGTCGAGCGCTTCAATCTTTGCCTCGCCCGCCGCGATGTAAAGTGCCAGCTCGTCATAGAAGGCAAGCGTTTTCTCGTAGAGCATATCGAGCGATTTGATGTCTTTCAGAAGTGTGTGTTCATGCTCCAATAGCTTGTCGCTGATTGCATCGATCTGACCTTGCACGGTTTCATACTGCGCCATGAACTTTGCGACGGGTGTGGCCTTGCCGGTCAGCTTCTCCCACCAAGACTGTTTGCGGTTGGGATCAAGCTCGTCCACCGAAAATCCACGGATGGTCGCCACAATGTCTTGAAGGCTATCGCCGGCCGGCCCCACGTCTTTGTTGCGCACTCCTGTCAGCATTTCTTGGCTGATCTTTTGCAGATCTTCCTGGGCCCGCGTGCCAAACTCGATAATCGAGCCTGTGTCCGTCACATCAATCTCTGCCATGCGGCTTTGAATGGCGTTGGCCTGCTCAGGCGGGGCGGTGGCCAAAACCGGCGCATCCGGGGCCGGGTCTGCCAATGGCCGGGCCGCCTCAGCGACCAACTGAGCCGCTTCTTGCGCCTTTTTCTGCACGCTTTCAGACATCGGGTCCTCTCTCATCAGAGCCGTTCTCGGTCCAGTCGGTCGCGCAACACTTCGATTTCGACATCGAGCGCGGTGCGATCATCGGCGAGAAGGGTTTCGGTTTTTTGGGCGAAGTTGATTTCCAAATCGGTCAGAAGCGCGTCGAAATCCGCACGCGCCTGAGGTTGTGGACCTCGGACCGCGAGTTCGGAGTACTTGATCGCCGCATCTTTCGCGCCGAGCAAATAAACTCCCAGATAGCGACGCGCGGCAACGAGATCGCGCGGGTCCTGCTCCACTGTGCGAAACATCTGACGCGCGGTGTTTTTGAAGGTCTCCACGCGCATCTCAAGCGGTCGGTCCTTGGTGCGCTCGATCGCTTCGGTCAGTTCTTTGAGGTGTTGCTCTGCCTTATCGACCGCTTTGGCGACCCTCTCAGATTGGAGGTCATCGGCGCTGGCGCTGGTTTTATCCCGCATCGGATCGACACCAAAAGACAGAGTGTGAAGCGCAAAGCCGAGGCCTAGAAAGATCAGGCCGTTGAAAACACTGCCCGCTGCGAGCCCCGCAAGGCCCAGGCCTGCGCCCATCGCCACCGATCCAAGAAACTTCCTCGGCAGGGCCGGACGCTTGGCCACGCTGCGCGCCTCAAAGGCTTCTTCCGCCAAAACGCCTTCACGGGTCAGCCACGCGGCCAGAAATATCAGTCCCGCAGTGATCAGCTTAAGAGCCAAAGCCGCAGGCGATCCGAAAAATGCGCCGATCAAAAACGGGAAGGGCAGCAGGAACAGGATATTCACGCGTGCCCCGGCCCGTGCCCGGGTTTTGCCATGAAAGGGCTTGAGTTTCGGTTTGTCACCTGGGACCGGTGTAGGGCTGTAGCGACGTCCAAATCGTTGAGACATCACGCCCCCCCGCCTGTGAACGCCACATAAAGCGTTACGGCAACAAGCAGAAAAAAGGCCAATTTTTGCAGTCCAGATGTGGACATAGCACGCCCCCGATTGTCGAATAAGCCCAACATAGGGTGGGCGAGCCCTCCGATAAAGTGAAGATGCGGTTACGTTTTGCGAGGACGCGGTCTTTGGGCGCGCTTTTTCAGCCGTTCTGGCGGACTCAGCCCAAGTTGTTCACGAACGACCTTTGGCCGGACCTCTTCCACCTCACCTGCTGCGATGCTCCCTAACCGGAATGGGCCGTAGCTGACGCGGATCAAACGGTTGACTGTGAGTCCCACTGCTTCAGCGGCACGTCGGATCTCGCGATTTTTGCCCTCGCGCAAGGACACTGTCAGCCAGGCATTTGCGCCTTGTTGTCGGTCGAATGTGACATCCATCGCTTGAAAGCGTTCTCCGTCGAGGGTCAGCCCTTTGCGTAAGGGGTCAAGCTGCGCCTCGCTTGGCTTGCCATTGACACGCACGCGATACTTGCGCGTCCAGCCTGTGGCGGGCAATTCCAGCCGTCGTTTCACCGCACCGTCATTTGTAAGGATCAAAAGTCCCTCTGAGTTCAAATCGAGCCGCCCGATGGTCATAACCCGCGGCATGTCCTCCGGCAGCTTGTCAAAAACGGTCGCGCGGCCCTTTTCGTCGCGCGCGGTCGTCACCAGCCCAGCCGGTTTGTGATAGAGCCAAAGCCGGGTTGGTTCTGCATCGGCCAAAGGCTTGTCATCAACCTCAATTCGATCTGACCCGCCAACATTCAGAGCGGGGCTTTGAATGGTTTTGCCGTTGACCTTGACACGTCCGGCCAAAATCAGCTTCTCGGCATCCCGGCGAGAGGCACGGCCCGCGCGCGCTATGACCTTGGCGATCCGGTCACCTTCTGGGGATTGATTGGACATATGCGCCTCCTAGACTTTACGCGCCGAAGAGGAAAGCCGCTTGCAGGGGGCGGCCTCTGCGGGCAGCGTGCGCCCATGGCAGAATTTCGATCCTTCATGGCGCTGGCCTTAGAGGAGGCACGGGACGCGGGCCTCCGCGGCGAAGTGCCAGTTGGGGCGGCGTTGGTGGATGCTTCGGGCCGGGTCATCGCAACCGCCGGAAATCGCACCCGTGAACTGCGCGACCCCACGGCCCATGCGGAGATATTGGCGATCCGCGCAGGCTGCGCAAAGCTCGACAGCGAAAGACTGCCTGGTGCGTCGCTCTATGTGACACTGGAGCCCTGTGCGATGTGCGCCGCCGCCATCGCAGCAGTGCGGATTGCCCGGCTGTACTATGGAGCGGCGGACCCGAAATCCGGCGGCGTCGCCCATGGGGCGCGGATCTTTTCTCATCCACAGGCGCATCACGTCCCGGAGATCTATGATGGTATCGCCGCGACCGAAGCCTCGGACCTGCTCAAACAGTTTTTCGCGGAAAGGCGCAGCTCAGATAGCCGCACTATGTCCTGATTTTGACAGCTCAAACGTATCGAAGGCCCGGGCAATCATGCGGGTGAGCGGTCTGCCCTCTGGGCGGATCGCAAACCGAATATCCGTCAGTGAGATGGCCCCGGGAAACTGATTGGAGACTTCTGTGAGCAGGGGCGTCAGATCATCGCGGCCGAGACCAAAGTCCTGCCTTATGGCGGGTATATCGATCTCAAAGGAACACATGATTTGCTCGATGAGCCGCGCTCGCAAGAGGTCTTCCGCACAAAATTGATAGCCGCGGGCCGTAGCGAACTGCCCATCAGAGATTGCCGTGACATAGTCCCGGGTCGCCGCAGCATTCTGAGCATAACCCCAAGGAAAACGCGAAATCGCCGAGGCCCCGAGCCCAATTAGAATAGGGGTTTCATCATCGGTGTAGCCTTGAAAATTGCGCCTTAGGCTGCCGTTTTTTGCGGCGAGCGCCAAGCTGTCTTGCGGTCGCGCGAAGTGATCAATCCCAATCTCATGATACCCGTCCCACAAAAACAAACGCCGGGCGGTATCGAAAAGCCGCAATCGCTCCTCGGGCTCTGGCAAGAGATCGGAAGGGATCATCGATTGGCGCCGGGACATCCAAGGAACATGGGCGTAGCCGTAGAGTGCGACCCGGTCCGGTGTCAGAGACAAAAGCCGCTGAACACTATCGCTGAGCCTTTGTGGCGTTTGGGAGGGCAGCCCGTAGAGAATATCCGCATTGAGGCTTTCTATCCCGCGGGATCGGATCGCTTCGACAACATCCCGTGTGGTTTCATAGCTTTGTACACGACCGATCTGCCGCTGAATCTCTGGATTGAAGTCCTGAACCCCGATGCTGGCGCGGGTCAGGCCCACCTCGACCAATGCATCCAACCGCGCATCGTCGATCTCATTGGGATCGATCTCCACTGAAAACTCGCCGTCGGGCAGAAGCGGGCCCAACTGGGACTGCGCCTCGGCGAGATCAAAGATCATCTCTGGTGTGAGCAGGGTTGGGGTGCCCCCGCCCCAATGCAGCCGAGAGAGGCGAATGTCTTTTGGCAGACGCTCCTTCAGCAGTGAAATCTCTGCTTTCAGCACCTCCAAATAGGCGCGCACGGTTTCGATGTTTCGCGTTCCCTGGGTGCGGCAGGCGCAGAACCAGCAGAGCCTGCGGCAAAAAGGGATGTGGATATAGAGCGACACCGCGCTTTCATTTGGGACGCGGGCGAGCCAACGCGTCATATCCTCTGCGCCGACGGACATGTTGAAATGTGGCGCAGTGGGATAGCTCGTGTAGCGAGG
>JBCDGN010000020.1:0-47693 GCA_038751255.1 Pseudomonadota bacterium | reverse complement strand
GCGGATCCTGGTGCCCGCAGGTGCAGGTCGACACGTGTGTGTACCTGGATGCGGTCCGTGTCGTCAGACAGGTCGATGTCCAGCACTACCGCTTCGCGATCGACACACCTTTGAGGATTTCCTTGCCCTCTTCTTCCAGCTCGACATGGAGATTTTTAATTTCAAGCATTCCAATATCCTCTCATTCCGACGCGATGGTGGATTAAGCCAGTGTCACAGCGGTCCCGGAGGCCGACACCATCAGCATGTTGTTGATCACTTCATAGTCGAGATCGACGCCCACGACGGCATTGCCACCCATGGCCGCGGCGCGATCTTGCATCTCGCTCAGCGCGGTTTCGCGCGCTTCTCCCAAGGATTCCTCATAGGCCGCAGAACGCCCCCCGATAATATCGGTGATCCCTGCGAAGACGTCTCGAAACACATTTGCGCCCAAGATCGCTTCGCCCACAACCACGCCATGATAAGCCGTTATCGGGCGGCCTTCGACACTGTTGGTGGTGGTGACAATCATGGTTTTCGAAGTCTCCCAAGGGTTCATCACGAAAGGCTCGTCGATCAGCGTCCGCTGCGGCGCAGGCGGAACCCCGCGATCCAGAAGGTGACAATGATCTGGAATATGCCGCCAAAGGCAGTCGCAGTGCTCATGTCAGCCTGGAAAAGACCGCCCATCAGCAAAATGAAGAGCGCCGTCAGCGGAGCCGTCATCAATGTGCAGACGATCACCAGCAAAATCGGCGCTGTCCAACCACGCTTCACATCATCAAAGATCTGCTGAAGGTCCAACGCGACGCCTCCAAACCTTCCGTCGTTCCGCATCTTAGGTGGATTAGCCTACGGAGCCTTCCAGGCTGATTGCGACGAGTTGCTGGGCTTCCATGGCGAACTCCATTGGCAGCGCCTGAAGCACCTCTTTGCAGAACCCATTGACAACAAGGGCAACGGCTTCTTCTTCGTCCATGCCGCGCTGACGGCAGTAAAAAAGCTGATCGTCATCGACCTTAGAGGTCGTCGCTTCATGCTCAACGCGCGAAGAGTTATTTTTCACCTCGATATAAGGCACCGTATGCGCCCCGCATTGGTCCCCGATCAAAAGGCTATCGCACTGTGTGTAGTTGCGGCCGTTTTGCGCCTTTGGATGCATGGAAACCAGACCGCGATAGGTGTTCTGGGCCTTACCCGCGCTGATCCCTTTAGACACGATCCGGCTTTTGGTGTCTTTTCCAAGATGCACCATCTTCGTGCCCGTATCTGCCTGCTGGTAGTTGTTGGCAATGGCAATCGAGTAAAATTCGCCCTGACTTTCTTTGCCGCGCAGGATGCAAGAAGGGTATTTCCAGGTCACCGCGGAACCGGTTTCAACCTGGGTCCACATCACCTTGGCCCGGTCACCGCGGCAGTCGGCGCGCTTGGTCACGAAGTTATAGATACCGCCCTTGCCGTTTTCGTCGCCGGGGTACCAGTTCTGAACGGTCGAGTATTTCACCTCGGCGTCTTCTTCGACGATGATCTCCACGACCGCCGCGTGCAATTGGTTGGTGTCACGCTGCGGGGCCGTGCAGCCTTCAAGGTAGGACACGTAAGAGCCCTTGTCCGCGATGATTAGGGTTCGCTCGAACTGTCCAGTATTTTCAGCGTTGATGCGGAAATAGGTGGACAGTTCCATCGGGCAGCGTACGCCGGGGGGAACGTATACAAACGAGCCATCAGAGAAAACGGCAGAGTTCAGGGTCGCAAAGAAATTGTCAGACACTGGCACCACAGAGCCGAGGTATTTCTTGACCAACTCGGGGTGTTTCTGGATCGCCTCGGAGATCGAACAAAAGATCACGCCTGCGGCCTCAAGCTCTTTTTGAAATGTTGTGCCAACGCTCACGGAATCGAAAACCGCGTCGACCGCCACTTTGCGCTCTTGGCCGTCGGCGGGCACGTCGCCTGCCCCTTCGACACCTGCCAGGATCATCTGTTCCTTCAGCGGAATGCCCAGCTTTTCATAGGTCGCCAGCAGTTTCGGGTCGACCTCCTCCAAAGACTTGGGCTTTTCTTCCATGCTCTTTGGCCGGGCGTAATAGTACTGATCTTGATAGTCGATCTTGGGGTAGTCCACCATCGCCCAGGTCGGCTCTGTCATCTTGTTCCAGCGCTCAAAAGCCGAAAGACGCCATTCAGTCATCCATTCCGGCTCTTCGTTCTTTTCGCTGATCAGCCGCACGATATCGGGGTTCACGCCCTTCGGCGCGTATTCCATCTCGATTTCAGTGTCCCAGCCGTATTTGTACTTCCCGGCCATTGACTGAACGGTTTCGACAGTCTCCCGATCTACACCCTCACGAATGTCGGAGGTGTCGATATCGGTGGTGTTGTCGAGTGCGGCCATCATTCCCGTCCTTTATAAGCCGGGATCCCCGGCCGGTTTCGTGTCGCTTGGCCCTCAGGCCGCGCGTGCCTGGAACCGGTCGTATGCATTTCCCCAGGCGTCGGCGAAGGCGCGGACCTGGTCTTCGGTCGTCTCTGGCCCGATGGACACGCGAATGGCCGATTGCGCCACCTCGTCGCTTAGTCCCATCGCGGACAGCACGCGGCTTGATCTCACCTTGCCAGAAGAACATGCAGAGCCTGCCGAAATAGCAAAACCTGCAAGATCCATCTGCATCACCTGAGTTTCGCTCTTCCATCCTGGAACGGAGAAACATGAGGTGTTCGGTAATCGATCTACTGCGTTCCCGACAAAAATAGTCCTACTTGCGCGAGAGTGTATAGTTATTTCTAGAATATTTCTAACTTTTTCGACTGACTGCCAGCGGCCATCTGCCAAATCCTGTGCTGCTGCAGCTGCCGCGGCACCGAATCCCGCGATTCCGGTAACGTTTTCAGTGCCTGAGCGCCGACCCATTTCCTGACCACCGCCGAGGATCTGTGCAGGAATTTCCAGACCGCGTTTCAAAACCAGAGCCCCGATCCCACGCGGACCGCCAAGTTTGTGGGCAGAAATGAGCGCCATATCAATCCCGGCCCAGTCGAAGGCGAGAGGAATCTTACCAAAGGCTTGTGTGAAATCCGAGACCGCAAGACCTTCTGGCAGATGCTGTAGAACGCCCGTTTCGCTATTGGCCGCTTGCAGCGTCGCAGTTGCTGGGTCTTCTGGGCTCACCCGTCCATCCGGATCACAGGAAAGATCCAAGTCGGCCCAAGCGCGCACCGCCTCGTGTTCCACCTCAGAGGCCTTTAGACGGCGTCCGCCGAGTGCAAGGGCGGCAGCTTCTGTTGCACCGCTTGTGAAAACGATATCGGCAGCCATCGCGCCGAGCGCCTCTGCGATCTGACCGCGCGCTTTCTCAATCAGCGCACGTGCGGCCCGGCCCTCCGCATGGATCGACGATGGATTGCCGCATCGGTCAAGGGCCTCAACCATTGCAGATCTTGCCTCCGGCCGCAGAGGGGCAGACGCATTCCAATCAAGATAGACCCGATCCCGCGTCAAACCGGACTACTCGTCGACGATATCGAAGAGGCTCGGGACGGCTGGACAAGGTGCGAGCGCGTTTTGTGCAACATCAGACAAACGTGTTTGGTGTAGAAACACATAGACTTGGGCGGAGAAGCTTTCCCAAAGACGGTTGGTCAGAGACTGTGCCTTGCTTCCGGAAAGCCCGCCCGACACTGCGGCACCGGTATAAAGCGCACTAACGGTTTCATCGACGGCTTCAAGCACTTCGGAGGCCCTGATTTCGCTGGCGGGACGCGCCAAACGGTAGCCACCCCCAGGGCCGCGCACCGACAAAACCAGCCCAGCCCTGCGCAGTTTGACAAAGAGCTGCTCAAGATAAGCCAACGAAATGTCTTGGCGCTCGGAAATCTGACCGAGCGTGACCAAATACTCTTCTGGCTGCATGGCCAAATCCACCAACGCCACCATTGCATAACGCCCTTTTGTGCTTAGCTTCATTGCCACTGCGCCCTTTCATGCGATCCTGCGCCATTGACCTACCGAATCCGGATGGTTAGGTGCAGTCGAACGATATCTACCGGTTCAAGCACGGAACTTTCCCGGGTCTACGCTCAGTGCGACCGACCCGTCAAGAAAGCGGCATGACCCGACCCAAACAGGAGACACAGGCCGCCCATGCCAGAGGTCATTTTCCCGGGCCCAGAGGGACGGCTCGAAGGCCGGTACCACCCGCAACCCGAAAAAGACGCCCCCATTGCAATCATATTGCACCCTCATCCACAATTTGGGGGCACGATGAACAACCGGGTCGTCTACAATCTGCATTACGCCTTTCACAATATGGGCTTCACGGTCCTGCGATTTAACTTTCGCGGTGTCGGGCGCAGCCAAGGTGAATATGACCAAGGCGTGGGCGAATTGAGCGATGCGGCCTCGGCGCTGGATTACCTTCAATCGATGAACCAAAATGCCAAGCACTGCTGGGTGGCAGGGTTTAGCTTTGGCGCATGGATCGGGATGCAGCTTTTGATGCGCCGGCCAGAGATCACTGGGTTTATCTCGGTCTCGCCGCCGGCAAATATGTATGACTTCTCATTTCTTGCGCCCTGCCCGTCATCGGGGTTGATCATTAATGGCACACGGGACCGGGTTGCTCCGCCCGTGGACACCGTCGGGCTGGTCAATAAGCTTCATGAGCAAAAGGGCATCACCATCACCCATACGGAGGTCGATGGTGCGGGGCACTTCTTTGAGGACCCGCACATGGAAACCCTCACCGGCAATGTCACAGAATATGTTCAGCGGCGTCTGACTGAAACGACGCGCTAGGGCCTCTCTTAGGCATCGATTTTATCGTCGCCTGGCGGACCGTCTTGTCGGAGGACCGACTGCACATGCGATAAGGTGGGTGGATTGTAAGGCGCGCCATCTGGTAAATCGCTGAGATGAAAACGGCGGCGAGTAAGCCAAGCCACATCGCTGGGATCCTTTAAATTCTGCCGATCCGCGGAGTCCAGGGCCATCAACCGGGTTAGCAAACCCGGTTTCCCCGGTTTGTTGTCCAGGAACTCGCTGGGATCTATGCTCTCCCGCCGGGCTTCAAATTCGTCATTGAAGTGTAGGCCTTGATTGCGCGCGCCAACGCCAACCCAATACATCGTCGCTTCTGAGATCCCACGCCGAGGCCCGCCCCCTCCGACAGTGCCATGGGTGCCTGGAAACCAAAGCTGCTCGTAACGTGCCGGCGTTTCGACACTGAGGCTGTTCAAGGTATCGACATTGTTCCAGAGCGTGGGAATGAAGGTTCTGCGCCGTTCGTCAATCGCGACCGCATGACGGGCCGCAAAAACACTTCGTGACAGATCAGTGTCGTGGAACTGGTATTTGCGGTTAAAAATCGAAGAAAGCCTTGTGAGATGCGACGGGACGCCAAGGGCCCCAACCGTGTCCCAAATGCCAAGGTAGCGCGTGTTATAAAGGACGCATTCCCCCGGATTGTCCCGTGTCTCTTTATCGGTTTCACTTGTTGCCACACGGGGCGAGAAATCGGCCCTAAACCTCAAGGACGGCATGTCATCTGGTTTGCTGTCATCGTCGCGGCGGCGATAGAGTTCTATGGCGTCTGGGACGCTGCCCATTTCGTCATATCCAGGAATGCCACAATTGCGGATCAGTCCGGCAAGCGACCGCGCAGTGTAAGCGCCGCGTGAGAAGCCAAAGATATAGACCTCATCTCCCGGGTCATAGTTTTCAGCAAGAAAGGTGTAGGCTTCTTTCAGGTTCTCGGTCAGACCCCAGCCAAAGGCTCCGCCACCAAGTTTATCGATCTGCCGTGAAAACCAATTGTCGGTTTCACGCGCGCCGACACCTTCAAAATATCCGATGACTTGTCGATTGCCCTCTGCGTCTTCAGGCGTCACCATCTTGCTAAGCTGTCGCACATTTGTGGGATGTGCCATCTCTGCGCTGTTCCATGTGCCGTCGCAGAAAAGTGCAATACGCTTCATTTGGAAGTCCTTATCCCTGCCCTACGGAAAGATTAGCCAAGCAATTCAGATCAGACAACATTTTGGCGCCGTAAATCGCCATTGTCTGACCAGAAGCTGAGCGGCTCCAACGCTTCTATACGCGGCCCGAGAGCATCGACAACGATTTGTCTTTTGACCTCACCATCTCTGTGCTTCTTCTGAAAAAGATCACAGACAGCGGCGGGACTGGCGATGAGCAAAATTAAAGTGGAAAACCCCATCATTGAGGTGGACGGGGACGAGATGACCCGGATCATCTGGCACTTTATCAAGCAAAAGCTGGTCCTGCCCTAACTGGATGAAGATTTGCTTTACTACGATCTGTTGATCCATGAACGGGACCGGACCAGCGATCTGATCACCGTCGACGCTGCCGAGAAGACCAGAGAGGTGGGCGTTGCAGTGCAATATGCGACCATCACCCCAGATGAGGCACGGCTCGAAGAGTTTGGTCTTTAGCACATGTGACGCAGCCCCAACGGTACCATCCGCAACTGTCTTGGTGGCGTTGTGTTTCGCCAGCCGATCATCTGCAAAAATGTGCTGCGCAGTGTGCCTCATTGGACGCAGCCGATGGTCATCGGCCGCCACGCGTTCGGGGATCAGTATCGCGCGACCGACATGAAGTTTCCCGGCCCCGGAAAGCTCACGATGAAATTTGAAGGCAACGACGGTACTGTGGAGGAACGTGAGGTGTTTATGGCGCCGGGGCCTGGCGTCTATCAGGCGATGTATAGACCTCGATGCGTCCATCTATGATTTCGCTCGGGCCTCTTTGAACTATTGTCTCAACCTCGGCTGGCCTGTGTATCTTTCCACCAAGAACACAATCCTGAAGCGATATGATGGAAGGTTTCTTGAAATCTTTGCAGAGGTTTACGAGGCGAAGTTAAAGCAATCCTTCGAAGGTAAAGGGATCTGGTAAGAGCACCGCTTGATCGATGATATGGTAGCCTGCGCGATGATATGGTCGGGCGGCTTTGTCTGGGCTTGTAAGAACTATGACGGCGATGTGCAGTCCGATACGGTGGCGCAGGGCTTTGGCTCGTTGGGGCTTATGACAAGCCAATTGATGACGCCAGACAGATTCATTGTTGATCCTATCCAACAGATGCCGGGACTAAACACCTAGCGCATCAGAAGGCGATTTTAGGTCATAACAATTGACCTTTGTGGCGTTTTTGCTATCCTCGGAGGATGCCTGCACCCGTACCATTTCCCGCTGAGTTTGAGGCGCGTCATTCAATTCTTGAAGATGTCCAAGGCCTTGTGACGGGGGTCTTTCTCTGCAGTTTTGGAATGACAGTGTTGACCCACCTTGGGCTGATCACCGGACAAACCGCTGGGATCGCCGTCATCATCTCCTACCTCACGGGATGGAGCTTTGGGATCTGCTTTTTTGTGATCAACCTGCCCTTTTGGTGGCTCGCATGGCGTCGCATGGGCAGGGCTTTCATGGTGAAATCCCTGATCTGTGTCTCCGCTCTATCTATCGGGACAGAGCTTTTCCCAGAGGGACTGCGCTTCGAAGAACTGTCCCCAATTCTCGGTGCAGTGCTGTTTGGCGCCACAACTGGGTTGGGTCTTCTCGCCGTCTTTCGCCATGGAGGCAGCTTAGGGGGACTTGGGGTCCTCGCCTTGATTGTGCAAGACCAGACCGGATTTCGTGCGGGCTATGTTCAACTGATCGTCGATGGCCTTCTGTTCAGCATTGCTCTGCTGCTATTTCCGTTTTCGGTGGTCGCTTACTCGCTGCTGGGCGCAGTCACGCTCAATGGACTTATCGCCTTCAACCATCGCCGCGATTGGTACATCGCCCGCTGATCTGCTCGGTTCAAGATCATTGCTCTTGTATGGTGAAGAGCCTAGTCACAGGATGCTGATCTTTGGAGCCATCGCCGATGCGCATCTACCGATGTCCTGCCTGTGACGCAGAAGTCTATTTTCGAAATCTCACGTGCAGCTGCGGTCAGGCTCTGGAGTTTCATCCCGGTCAAGACAGCTTTAAACCGCTCCAAAATGGCTGCGCCAACAGAGAGAAGATAGATTGCAATTGGGTCGCGTCCGAAAAAGCTGCGCTTTGCGCATCTTGCGCAACAACAGAGGTGATTCCCGATCTCAGCCTTCCTGAAAACCTGCAACTTTGGAGTGATGCCGAGCTCGCCAAACGCTGGGTGCTTATTGGCCTTTATCGGCTTGGGTGGTTTGTCCCAGGTGCGCCAAGACCCGTCTTTCGTTTCCTGGCAGAGGCAACAAGCGCAGGGAAACAACGGGTCGTGATGGGCCATGCCGCAGGCGTGATCACGATCAATGTGACCGAAGCGGACCCGGTGATCCGTGTGACCCGTCGAGAAGCGTTGGACGAGGATTACCGTACCTTAATCGGTCACATGCGTCATGAGTTGGCCCATTTCATGCAGTGGGTGCTTTATGATACCCCGCAATTCGTGACCGCATTTCGCGCGCTTTTTGGTGATGAGACCGCAGATTACGGCGCGGCTCTGAAAGACCACTACCAGAACGACGCTCCGGCTGATTGGCAAAGTCTTTTCATAACCGCCTATGCGAGCGCGCATCCTCACGAAGACTGGGCGGAGAGCTTCGCCCATCTTCTGCATCTTGTCGATATTTTGGATAGCGCCGAGGCTGCTGGGCTCCACTTACCCGGATCTGGCCCCCCACTTAGCGATGCTTATCTTGAAGATAACAGCGAGCTTCTCATCTCAAAAGCGCTGGATTATGGCATCTCGCTCAATCACCTAAACCGCTCGATGGGTTTGGCCGATTTGTATCCGTTTGTCGTGAATGATCCCGCCCGCAGAAAACTCGTTTTTGTCCATAATTGGGTCCGGCTGCCCCAGGCAGCGCGCCCAATGACCTCATCAGAGACAGTTTGAGTCGATTGATACAATGAAAGAAACTAAGCAACAGCAGCTTCACGTCGGCCTGATCGGTTTTGGGAGCATCGGGAGCACCCTGGCAGAGTTTGTGACTAAGGACCCTGCGCTCGCGCATGTTCGCCTCACCATCTTAGTACGAAAGGGTCGCAACACGCCCTTCGCCACTGTTGATGATACCGAGGCGCTTCTGACCAGCGCCCCCGATCTGATCATCGAATGTGCGGGTCATAGTGCTGCAAAAGATATCGTGCCCAATTGCCTGCTTGCGGGGAGAGACACAGTGGTTGCCTCGATCGGGGCGCTCGCAGATGACGCTCTTCACGATCGTTTGGTGACCTGCGCAGCAGAGGGCGGTGCCAGGCTGATCCTGCCCGCCGGGGCTATTGGTGGGATAGATCTGCTTTCGGCGCTGCGACCCTCTGGCATCACCGAAGTGGTCTATGAGGGGCGCAAACCGCCCAAGGCTTGGAAAGGCTCCCCCGCTGAAAAGGCCTGTGATCTCGAGGCGCTGACTGAGGCGACAACCTTCTTCGAAGGCAGTGCTCGTCATGCCGCTCTGAGCTATCCTAAAAACGCCAATGTTGCGGCTACGCTGGCACTGGCGGGGCTCGGCTTTGACGGCATGCGCGCAAAGCTTATTGCCGATCCAGCGGCGCCAGGGAACACGCATACCTGTTTGGTGACTGCGGGGGGCGCGGATTACCAGATCGTGATTACAGGTAAGGCCGCGCCAGGTAACGCGCGAACCTCCATCGCGACGGTCTATAGTCTGCTCCGAGAGATCACCAACCGCGCCGGGCCAGTGGCGATCTAGGCCCCCTACTCGGCTGCGGCGGCTTTCGCACCGGGCA
This sequence comes from Pseudomonadota bacterium, assembly GCA_038751255.1. Classification (GTDB taxonomy): domain Bacteria; phylum Pseudomonadota; class Alphaproteobacteria; order Rhodobacterales; family Rhodobacteraceae; genus JANSYP01. Next base: position 37,966 of record JBCDGN010000020.1, on the reverse strand, counting down.
AGGCTCCGGTCAGGACGTAGCGCAGGATTTCGACCACTTGGGCGGGCTCTTCCGCCACTGCCAATGCAGCGGCATCGACCTCTTTCAAAGCGTGCTGATGGTCAGGCCCATGGAGCACGATCAGTGACTTGCCGAGCGCCGCGGCGTAGCCCGCGTCAAAGGCTGCATTCCATTGCTTATACTTCTCGCCGAAACGTACGACCACGACATCGGCGTCCTCAATGCCCTTGCGAGTGCGGATTGCGTTGACCATCGCGCCCTTGTGGTCGTGCCAGTATTTGTTGGGCTCCGCGCCCAGGATCGCCACACCGCAATCATCGCTGGCCGCGTGATCGGTCACGGGGCTATTGAAGCTCACATCAAGCCCCGTAGCGCCCTCGGTGATCTGTTCGCGCCAATCGGTATGGATCTCACCAGAGAGGTATACGTTCAGTGCCATTTGTGCCTCCTATCCCTATCTTACTCCAGCGGCGGCTTAATTTCAGCCGCGCAAAACTCCACCAGTCGCCTTGGCGACCTTTTCCACGATCTTGCTGCTCACCGTCTCGATATCTTTCTCGGTCAGAGTTTTCTCTGTCGGCTGCAAGCGAACCGCCAGCGCAATGGACTTCTTGCCAGCGCCCATTTGATCTTCGGCCTTTTCGCCCTCGAAGGCATCAAAAATCGCTACTTCAGCAATCAGTGCCTTGTCGGCACCCGCCGCCGCTGCTGCCAAATCTGCCGCTGGGACGCCAGCATCCACTACAAAAGCGAAGTCGCGTTCCACCGTCTGGAGATCATGCAAAATCAGTGCGGGACGAGTGGCGGAGGTTTTTCTCGGGAATGGCACCTCGGCCGGCAGCAGTGTGAAACTGACCGCCGGTCCTTTGACACCGAAAGCCTCCAATGTGCGTGGATGCACTTCGCCGAAATATGCGATTGTTTTCTTTGGACCGAGTCCCACACGACCTGACCGCCCCGGATGGTACCAGTCCGGTGCATCGCGCAGGATCATGGTTTTTGCAGGCGCCCCGATGGCCGCAAGAGCGGCCTCCATATCGGCTTTGGCGTCGTAAACATCGATTGCGCGGCGTGCGCCATGAGGATCACGAGCTCCACTGTGACCCACAAGCAAGCCGGTGGTGTGGAGATCCTGGTCACCGGGCTCACCACCTCTGAAGACGGGACCCACCTCGAAAAAGGCCAGATCGAAATATCCGCGCGCTTGGTTCCGCGCCGCAGCCGCCAATAGACCCGGCAACAGCGATGGGCGCATATGTGTCATCTCTTGACTGATCGGGTTGTCGATTGTCCGCGCCAGATCATCGCCGCCAAAATGCGCTGCCGCGATTTTATCGATGAAGCTGTAGGTGACACATTCATGGTAGCCGAGCGCTGCCAGCGTCCGCCGGACGGCGCCTTCGCGGCGCTGCATAGGCGTCGAAACCGCACGCGTCACCCCGCTTTGGACCCGCGTCAAAGGCTTGCCTTTGAGTTTGGTAAGAGAGGCCACGCGCGCGACCTCTTCCACAAGATCCGCCTCGCCGAGGACATCGGGTCTCCAAGGCGGTACATGGGCCAATTCCCCTTCCAAACAAAAACCAAGGGCTGTCAGGGTTTCGCGTTGGGTCTCGGCAGGAATTTCCATGCCGACCAGGCTTTGCACCCGGTTGGTATCAAGTCTGTAGGCCCGTGCTGTATCGGGAATGGCGCCCGCGACGACCACCTCAGAGGCCTCACCACCGGCGTGTTCAAGGATCATGTGCGTCGCCGCTTCTAGCCCGATGGGTGTCCAGCTTGGATCGATGCCGCGCTCGAAGCGGTAGCGCGCATCGGAATGGATTTTGAGAGCGCGTCCCGTTTCTGCTGTGCGGATGGGATCGAAATAGGCGGCCTCGACAAACACGTTGACTGTCTCGTCGGTGCAGCCGGTTCTAAGACCACCCATCACGCCACCGATGCTTTCGATGCTATCATCGTCCGAGATCAGGGTCATGCCCGGCTCAAACGTGTATTCCTTCTCATCAAGCCCGATCAGCGTCTCGCCGCCTTGGGCACGATGGACGCGCAATCCGCCATGGATTTTGTCCGCATCGAAGACATGAAGGGGCCGCGCACGGTCATAGGTGAAGAAGTTGGTCACATCGACCAGGAAGCTGATGGGTCGTAGTCCAATTGCCCTGAGCGCATCTTGCAACCAAGTGGGGCTCGGTCCGTTTTTCACACCACGGATCAGACGCCCGTAGAAAACGGGACACTGACCAAGCGTATCATCGTCGATCTGGACCGAGATCGGACAAGGAAAGCTCCCTGGCACCGCATCGGTGTCCTGAGTTTTCAACTGACCCAGACCCCGCGCCGCGAGATCGCGCGCAATCCCGTAAACCCCGAGCGCATCGGGCCGGTTTGGTGTGATCGCAATCTCGATCATCGGATCGACCTTGGCGGGGTCATGCGCGGCCAACCAATCGGTGAAGCGTTCGCCCACCTCGCCCGACGACAATTCAATAATCCCGTCATGCTCGTCCGAGAGCTCCATCTCGCGCTCGGAACACATCATACCGTGGCTTTCTACGCCGCGAATGCGCCCCACTTGGATGGTGGTATCGATGCCCGGCACATAGGTGCCCGGTTTGGCCACGACCACGGTGATCCCGGCCCGCGCATTCGGCGCACCGCAGACAATCTGCTGAGGGCCCGCGTCAGTTTCCACCTGACACACACGAAGCTTATCGGCATCGGGATGCTGCTCAGCGCTGAGCACTTTGCCCAGGGTAAAAGCTCCCAACCGCTCAGCCGGATTGCTGACCTCTTCGACCTCGAGCCCGAGATCGGTCAGCGTTTCCAAAACCTCCTCCAGAGACGCGTCGGTCTCGAGATGGGTCTTGAGCCAGGAGAGTGTGAATTTCATGAGCGTGGCCCCGATGGTCTGTGCCGGGACCGATTATCCTAGCCCGCCGGAGAAGAAAAGCCGCCGCGCGGTCTTCTCTTGGTTGGAGAAAACCGCTTACTCGATAGCGACTTGTCCGGTCACTGCTTGAAGCGGCTCCTCGCTGCGCGGCTCAAGTGTCGTTTGCGCAGTTCCCGGCAGGATTTCGAACATCGGATCGAAGCTAACCATGGCCTCGGCAAGCTTGACCAAAACACTTACATCGCCTGTCGCAGTCGCGCGCCCATCAGCGATCAGATCGGTAAACTCCGCCTCGCCCGTCATAACAGATTCCAGGTCTGATCGGTTTAGGGTTAGGGTTAGATCTGGGTCGCTGAGTTCAAACCCTTCGACATTTGTCAGCGTGGCATTGGAAAGCTCCACTGCAAATTTCTCGCCGTTGTCAGGGGTTGCGAGGTTCATCTTAAAGGCCAAGCCTTCGGCCTTTTGGCTGTCCATCTTGATCGCCAGAAAATCCAGGAAAAGCTCTGTTGACATTGCGCGGATCACATCGGGGCTGGCGGTGTTTGGAATTTCGCCCTGCGGGATTCCGCTTCGAAGCTCGAAGGCACCGGCAAGAAAACTGTTTCTGAGCCCCGGGTTTTCCTGCTGATAGCCGATCTGTTCGTAGACATCAGCCAGCAAGTCTTTGACCTCTTGGTCACTGGGATCGGCTAGGAATAGTTTGTTGAGGATTTCGGTGGCCTCAAGATATTGCCCAGCCTCGTGAAGCTCGAGCCCTTTGGTCATGATTGGGTCTTTGCCGCCCATCATTTCCACATAAAGCAGCGCAGAGTTCTCCGGCGAAAGGGGTATCAGGGTCGCCGGGTTACAGTCCCAGAACCCCAAGAAACGTTGTACCACACCGCGCGAATTGTGCTGCGGCGATCCATGATAGCCCCGCGTGTGCCAGGTCTGTTTTATCCCTTCGGAAGGTTCGTAAACATTGTGGATTTCATTGATGGTCACGCCCTGGTTCGCCAGGTGCAGACACTGATTGTTCATATGAGCATAGACATCGCGTTGACCGCGCAGCACCTCTTGGATGCGGTCATTGCCCCAGCGAGGCCAATGGTGAGAATAAAACATCACCTCCGCCTCTTGGCCGTAAAGATAGAGCGCCCGAGAGATGTATTTCGACCAACGCAACGGATCGCGCACCGGGGCACCGCGCAAGGTATAGATGTTGTGCAGCGTCGCTGTGACGTTCTCTGCCATCCAAAGCGCCTTCAGGTCTGGAAGATAGGTGTTCATCTCTGATGGTGCTTCGGTGGAGGGAGTGTTTTGGAAGATCATCCGCACGCCATCGACGTCGAACTCTTCGATATCCTCTTCGATGATCCGCGTGGGCGCGATGAGCCCAACCGAGCCTGCTGAAACGCGCTTGCCAAGACCCTGCCCCACATAGCCATGTTCGGCGACCGGCAAGAGCAGCCCATACTGGTAGAACAAGCGCCTGTTCATCGCGTTCCCAGCAAACACATTCTCTGAGATCGTGTGATCCATGAAATCGCGTGGGGCGATGATCTCGACCTTTCCGGACCGGACATCGCTTTCATCGACGATGCCTCTCACACCGCCCCAGTGATCGCCGTGGGAGTGGGAATAGATCACCGTGTTGATTGGCAACCCTTCGCCAAGATGTTCGCTAAATAACTCCCAGGCCGCGCGCGCGGTTTCTGCCGATACCAGCGGATCAATGGCAATCCACCCGGTGTCACCCCGCACAAAGGTGATGTCGGACAGATCAAAGCCTCTGACCTGATAAATCCCAGGGACCACTTCATAGAGCCCATAGTTCTGATTGAGCTTACAGATCCGCGTCAGCGAGGGATGCATTGCATCGAAACTGTCGGCCTCATCGAGGAAGTTGAAGGCGTCTTTATCCCAGGCCACATGGCCGCCATCGGCCATGATCTGACGCTCGGGCATTTCGGCGATCAGGCCGCGAGACTGCTCTTCAAAATCACGCGTGTCAGAGAATGGCAGGCCGTTTCCAGCCTCGGCGAGAACACGAAGCGTATGTTCTGAGGGGGCTTTGCCTTTGGGGTGAAAATGGCCCTCCAACGGTGCGCTCGTTTGCGCTCGGGCCACGCCTTCTTCTCCCATAAAAGCAGGTGTCACCGCAAAGGCCGCGCCCATCGCAGGCACGGTTTTCATGAAGTCTCGTCTGGTCGCCATGGTCCCCTCCAAATTCCGATGGCTCCTGACGGGGCAAGCTTATTGCCGCACCAAAGGCCTCACCGAATTCAAAGAGCGCATATTGCGACGGATCACACAAGATGGGTTCAGGGTGACCTAGCGGTGACTTCAGGGAATGTTTTTCTGCTCATTGCAGCCCGTTGGTTTCGAGCCAAGCCTCAACTGTCTCGCGTCCGCCGCTGGCCCAGACCATAAAACTCACGGCTTGGGTGACTTGCTCATCGCTCAATTCATCGTTGCCGCCGCGTGCCGGCATTTCGGCATAGGTCGGACCGAACCAGCCATTGATGGCGTGGCTTGCAAGCGTGTCGATACCTTTTGCCGTTCGTTTGTCCCATTTTTTGGTAGACGTGATTTTCGGCGCGCCTGAGAGCTTCTCGCCGCCATGGCAGTTTTCACAGGTGCCTGCCCAAATCTCACGACCTGCGGCCACATAAGCCATCTCGGGCACTGGCAACCGGTCAACGGTGACGAAACCCTCAAGCCCTTCTCGCGAGACGATATCCGCCAGCGGATCGTCTTGGGCCCAAATCGGAGACGCCGCAAGGGCGCCTCCCACCACTAGGGCGCCGCAGAAGCGGGGCGCCATCAGCTGTCCATCGGGATGCGGATGACCACGCCACCCATCACTTCACCCAACTCAAAATCGTCGCGTGGGCTGTCTTTGTGATCGTTGTGGCAATCGACACATGGGGCCGCCACGCCGGTATCGGGATAGATCGCGGTGAAGTATTCAACGCCCCCCAATTCCTCTTCGCCGTAGAAATTCTCTCCCGGGTTTTCAGCGATGTACTCTAGACCTTCGATTTCCAGATCGGTTTTTGGTGCGTTCTGTTTGTTGATAGGCCAGAGCGACTGCAGCGAATAGGAAAACGCGTCGGTTTCTTCCGACACCATTTCGGCCCCAAAGCGGAACATCTGTGCTGGCAATGGAAGGGCTTTGTCATCCTCAAAATGCTCTGAGGCTTTGATGACCTTTTCCTTCGCGGCCAGTCGGCCCACCACCATCCGTGTGTAGACTGTCCGGTCCGAGGCCATCACAAGATGCAGAAGGTCTGCAACCTGCTGATATTCCATATCATCTGCTTGCACGGGCACAGCGACCAGGCCGCCCAAGGCCAAAGTCCCCGCCGCGAGGCTCGTTTTTAGTTTGGCTGAGAGGGTCTTCATAGCTATCTCTCCTTTGCAGCTATGGTTGCGGGTGGGGAGACGAGGTCACTGGTTGGAGCCATAGGTCCGCGTCTCCCCGCGTCTCAGGGCCCAGTCGACGCTTTCGATATGTCGACTTGGTTGTCCCCTGAAATTATTGGCCACCAGCGCTGGATCTGCGAGCGCATCGATGGCGAATTTCAGCCCGTGGCAGTCCATGCAGACGGGCCGGATCATCTTCTCATTCGGGCGAAGATAGGTGTTCTGGTTGTGCGTGACGAAGGGTTCACCGGTTTCGTCATCTTCGACCCAGGGCATGTGGCAGGTGGCGCAGGTGACGCCAGAGCCCGGCGGCAAATCGCCCGCCAACTCCGCTTCCCAAAGCCCATGATGCGGGCTGCCCTCATAGGCCGCGGTGTGATCGTCATTGTGACAAGAGGCGCAAGCCTCGACTGCCGCGCGTTGCGTGTCGTAGGCGTGGGGCGTGTGGCAGGTCCCGCAGGTCAATTCCCCATGCGCATCGGCATGAAGTGAAACACGCGCCTCTGCCACGCGCATCCGCGCAGGGGGAGTTGGATCATCGAGATATCCAAGAAGTGCCGCGAGTTGACTATCCTTATCGACCTTGTAATCGACCAGTCGTTTGATTTCCTTATCGGGCTTACGCGGTTTCGCGATATCGGGATGGGCTCGCATGCCATGACGACCGCGCACGAATGTATCCGCCTCGCCCCGGTGACAGCGGGCGCAAGTTTTCATAGGAACCTCGTTGACCCATTGCTCTGCGACCTCTTCGGGCGTCTTGGCTTTGCGGGCATGGCAATCGGCACAGCCGACCTCGCCCACCGCGTGGGCTGAATGGGCCCACTCGGCCTCGATCTCGCTGTCGCGTTTGGTCTCTGGTGCATCGACCAAGGCCAGGTACACGGCCACATCGTCGGGCTCGGTGCGACTGCGCGCCGTCACTGCCAAGGTCGAGACCGGGTCCGGGGCCATATCGGGATCACGCCCATGTTTGACGAGGAAATCCTCGTAGAGCGCTTTGTTGTCGTGAAAGTTATGGCAGCCTGCGGTGGCGCAGGTCTCATAGCCGAGCCCCTCATGCGAGGGCCGGTTCACCCGCACATCCTGCTCACCCTCACTGTGACACGCCACGCAGTAATCCATGGGCAGCGTCACAGCGCCGGCGACCGTCGTGATCTCGGGCATATGCTCTAGATGACAGGAGGTGCAGTAGCGCGCGTCGATCTTTTCCCAAAGATCAGCCTGGCGGGGGTCTTTGAACTTCTTTATCGGATGGCTGTCGTTCGAAGCTTTCAGCTCATCTTTGTGGCAGTCACCGCAGGTTTTATTCAGTGCCTTAAGCTGTTTGGTGCTGCTCTCAAAGGCATCGCCATCGTGGCAGGTATGGCAGGAGACTTCAAACTGATGATGGACGCCGGTGGTCTCGCCCGGCAACAAGGCGGTGCGATCGCCTGAAACCAACAGACGGGTGACCAACACCGCGGCGATGACCAATGTAGCAGCCGTCCAGAGCAGCCAGAGGATCGCGTTGCGGGTCATGGACGCGCCTCAGAACGCATAAACGGTCAAGACATGCAGCAACAGAAGGACCGGCAGTGGCCAGAGCGCGATGACATGCAGCCAAAGCGGCGCCCGACGCGCCGGGTTACGCGTTGTCGAAAGCCCCTGGTCGCGCAGCTTGTGATCGCCCCCAGTGGCCAGACCGCTGATCGCCCCAAAGATCAACGCGGCGGAAAAGCTGAAAAAGAGCCAGAAGTTCAGGTTCGATCCCGGTCGAAACCCGGTATGGATGAAAAGTCCAACAACAGCGGCAACGCCGATACCCAGATGGATCACGCGCCAGCTGTCGTAGCTGCCTAAGCGATCAAAGAGCCGGATCCGTTTTCGCAGCCCAATGAGCATGGCCGCGACGGTTAACCCAAGCAGTGTGTAGCCGGTCCATTGCTTGGTCACAGTGTCGAACCAAAGGAAGTTGACGAGGCTCTTTAACGTCCAGCTATCCGGCGCGGGCACGCGCGGCAAAAGCGCATTGGCAAGCGCGAGCACCGCCGCCAGCGCGGAAAGCGCAAGCAATGCGCGGAACATCGGAAGAGGTTTGGCAGGACCGCCGGCTTCGATCAGCTCTTCTAACTGCGGCGCACAGGTGCCACAGACACTGCTGGCGCCGGTTTCATCCCGAAGTGCTTCGACCGTCACCGCGCCCCTGGCGATCGCATCGCGTAAAAGACCACAACTGACACCGGTGCAATTGCAAACGATGGCGTCAGGTGGCCGACCCACGGCGTCTTCGTGCGCCTGAGGCCAAAGCCGGCCAGATTGGCGAAAGCGAAAGATCATCCAAGGATAAACCAACACGCCTTCGCTGACGGATTGTTGGAGCTTGCCGACCTCGTCCCACGGCCCAACAGACATCGCTCCGCTTAGGCGGCCTCGTGTCAGGAACACGCGACGGTAGCTGCCATCAAGGCCGCACCAGACATGTGAGCGAGTGTTGATCTCTTGCTCGAGTGTTTCAACCGGCCCCGCCGAGAAGACATCCGCGCCCAACACTTTCAGCTTCGTTGCAGGCGCGGTCCCGGTATATTCGACCGGTTCACCGCTGATCTGGGAGGCGGCGACATCGGCTTGCTCTAGTCCCGGCCCCACGAGACCATAGACAACCTCACGGTGTTCACAGCATTCACCAACGGCATAGATCGCAGGATCGGTGGTCTGCATGGCGTCGTTCACCATGATCCCGCGATTGGCTGCGAGCCCGCTGTCGCGTGCCAGCCACGTATTGGCGCGCACACCGGTGCAAAGGATCACCGTATCGGCTGGGATCGGCGCATCGCCCTTTAAACGCACACTTTCAACCCGATCTTCGCCCAGAAGCTCAGCCACCGCGACCCCGCAACGCACTGTCACACCAAGCGCTTCGATCCGGGCCTGAAGCTGCTCTGCCGCTGCGGCATCCAATTGCCGGGGCATCAGGCGGCCTTCATGTTCAATAATAGTGACTGAAGCGCCTCGGCGTTGCATCCCGCGCGCGGCCTCCAAGCCCAGAAGTCCTCCGCCCACCACCACCACGTCTCGGGCAGAAAAGCTCCTTGCCATCAGCGATGCAGCATCAGAGCTGTCTCGGAAGGTAAAAACGCCGGATTTCTCTTTGCCAGGAATGCCGGGCACATGAGCGACCGACCCCGTGGCGAGGATCAGCTTCTGATAAGGCCATATTCCGCCATCTGATGTTGTCACGCTTTTCGCGTCGCGGTCGATCTTGACCACCTTTGTGCCGTGAAAGACCGTGACTTCTCCGGGTCCCGGGAAACTTTCGGGCAGCAGGATATCGCCAAATTGGACGTCTCCCGCCAAAAGCGGCGTAAGCTTCACGCGGTTGTAAGGGCGATCACTCTCTGCATTAAACAGAAACACTGTCTTGCCAGCAGCGCTGAGCTGCCGGGCGGCGCGCAACCCTGCAGGTCCGCCGCCGACGACAATAACGGGTATTCTCGGCGTGGACGCATTTTGAATTCGCGGAAAGGCTTCTTCCTGTGCGGGCATGGCTCAACCAACTGTCGTGGCTATTTGCTTGCTGACGTGAACCCTCGGGTGCTTTGGAAGCCCAGAGCATCATTGCTCCGTGTCACGAGGAGGTGTCGGACGTCATTGCCCTGATTCATCCTGACCCGCGCACAGTTTGTGGGAAAAGCGATTACGCAACTTCCGTCTCGGCAATCGCCGAATTCTTCCTGTTCTGCTCAGCAAATACGCGGCCAAAAGACGGCAATGCGCGCAAAACCATCACAACACAACGAGGTCAAAAAAATGATGCCTTTCAAATCCCAGCCGCGAGTCTGGGTTTCGCCTCGCCATTTTCCTACCCTGCACTAACTTTCGAAGGCTGGCGGGCAACACAGGTTTACTGTTTTGCCTGCGGTTCATTGAAGGGCTTTTGCCATCGGCGATGCAATGGCGTAGGTCTGGTCACAAGTTATGAGCATGGTCGTACCCATATGGATGGACAGATGAACACCACCGCATCTGACCAGGTTGAAATCTTTCGACCCGGTCCGGAAAACACTCGGACCCTGCGCCATGCTTTGGGACGTTTCGCGACCGGCGTAACGGTCATCGCCACTCAGACACCCGATGGACCGGTGGGAATGACCGCGAACAGCTTTGCAAGTGTGTCGCTCAATCCAGCTTTGGTCTTGTGGTGTATTGACAAAAAGTCCGACCGTTTCGCGGTGTTCAGCCAAGCTGAGCGCTATGCCGTTCATGTCTTAAGTTGCGGGCAAGAAAGTCTTTCGAGCGGGTTTGCCCATAGCCACGATCATTTCAGCCACATCACTTGGAAGGAAGGCGCTGATGGGGTGCCAGAAATTCCCAACTGCCTCGCCAGATTCGACTGCCAAATCGCCGCCCGTCACGCGGCCGGGGACCATTTGGTTCTCATCGGTCGGGTTTTGGAAGTGCAGATGCGAGACGGGCCACCTTTGATCTATTCTCGCGGCGCCTATACAGAGCTTGTCTGCGGGGACTAATTCCCGCGGCTTGCTGCGCTGATGATGACTTTCCGTTAAGGCTTCTCAGATAGGGCCATCGCGATAGTTTTTGCCCGTGGCCGCCGATGTTCCAGTCTCTCCCCAAAGAAGTTCGACCCAAGCCGAAAATGAGCGCTGCCGCGTCTAATCTTGCGGGGCAGTTTCAACACCGACGCCTTTCGGACGAGATCGTGGCACTGTTTGTCATGGGACTGGATCTGGTCACGTTATCGCTTCTGGCATGGTTCAGTGCTTACGGCCTCACAGCTCAGGCCGACTTCAATCCAATTCCGACAGCCGCACTATCCATTCTGCTTGCGGTGGCAATGATCAGCGTTTTAGCGGGCACAGGTGGGTATGCGCTGCGCAGCCTCTCTCGGCTTGGCTCGCAAGCCCGCCGTTTGGCGATCCTGATCGCGTTCGGGTTGGCTGCGTGGTTTGTCGCCATCGGCACCTTAGGACATTCACCCCTCAGTCTGGGCGGAGTGGCTTTCTTGTTTTTTGCCACATGCCTGTTTTTCCGCTGGAGCTTGGTGGTCCCCGCCATCCGCTGGGCCATCGACGCAGGCCTGAACGAAAGACGGGCCGTCTTAATCGGTGGAGGCGATCCTGCGCGCGATCTGATCGACGGTCTGCGCAAAAGGACTGGAAACGATATTCGCATCTGTGCGGTGTTCGACGACCGCTCCGGGGACAGGTCTCCTGATCTCGTGTTGGATGTCCCTAAAATTGGGCGGTTCGACGATCTTCTGACATTTGCCCGCAATGCAGAGATTGATTTGGTGATCATTGCCTTGCCGTTAGAGGCGACAGATCGCATCGCGATGTTGATGGATAAGTTCAAAGTCCTCCCGCTGCCTTTGCAACTGGCCCAGTACAGCAAAGACTATGCCTTCGATCACGCGGTCCCTGCCCCAAGCCAGGCAAAGTTCAGCCTCCTCGCAAGAGAGAGCTTTGGTGCGCGTCGACGGATCACCAAACGACTGTTTGATTTGGTGATATCAACACTTGCCGTGATCCTGCTCACGCCGGTATTTTTGCTTGTTGCCCTAGCCATCCGTTTGGACAGTTCGGGTCCGGTGTTTTTCCGACAGTTGCGCAGCGGCTTCAACGAACGTGCTGTTCCCGTTCTGAAGTTTCGCACCATGAAAACTGCGCAATGCGATGCAGCGGCCCAAAACATCGTCACCAAGGGCGACCCACGTGTGACCCGCGTTGGGGCGTTTCTGCGCAAAAGCTCGCTGGACGAACTGCCTCAGCTCTTCAATGTTCTGAGGGGAGAGCTGTCTTTGGTTGGGCCACGTCCCCATGCGATCGATGCCGTTACGGGCAAAAAGGAAGCCTTCTCAGACCTAGTGGCAGGCTACTCGGCCCGTCATCGCTTACCACCCGGCATTACCGGATGGGCACAGATCCATGGCTGGCGCGGCGGGATAGAGGACCCACAAGCGCTCCATCAGCGTGTCAGCTATGATCTTTGGTATATCGAAAACTGGTCGCTCTGGCTCGACCTGCGCATACTTGCGGCAACACCTTTCGCGCTTCTCAATACAAACAACGCCTATTAGAGGCGCTCTCAGCTACCGACTGCAGTATTGGCGTGCCCTGGCAAAATCAGCTGCTTCGCGCAGACGCGAATCTTGGCCCATACCCTCCGCACAAAGACCGCTTTTCTCGCGCGTGACGAGCGCTTCGGTGACCTGCAACGCGATTTTGTCACACCCAAAAAACTTCTCTATACTAAGATGATCAAAGAGCACCTCGTAAAGATGTGCTTGAATGCGGCGAAAGGAGTTGGTCACTAAACGACCAGTTTCCTTCAAAAATTGACTGAGTAGTAAATATTGTTGACAAGTTTTCACCTATTTCGAAAACGCTATTACAAAATAATCGTCTTTTTTCCTGTGCTTGCTTCATTGTTTTCAGTTTGTGTTACCTTTGGGTTGAGACATCCGGTGCGTGAGAGGGCCGGGTAAGAAAAATCAAGATCGTCTCGAGGGAGAGAGAGAGATGCTCGACAAAACCGATGGCGTTTATCCGCCAAGCGCTGGCTTCATCGAACAGGCAAAAGTAGACGAAGCGCGCTATCGCGATCTCTATCAGCAATCGGTGGATGACCCAGAGGCGTTCTGGGGCGCTGAAGGCCGACGTCTGGATTGGATGACGCCCTACACAAAGGTCAAAGACACCGACTTCACATTTGGGTCGGTCTCAATCAATTGGTACACCGACGGGACGCTGAACGCTTGTTACAATTGCGTTGACCGTCATTTGGAAACGCGCGGCGATCAGACCGCGATTATTTGGGAACCTGACGACCCCAACGAACCGGCCAAACATATCAGCTTCAAAGAACTTCACTCTGAAGTCTGTAAAATGGCGAATGTGATCGAAAACCTGGGCGTCCGCAAAGGCGACCGGGTCGTTCTATACATGCCAATGATCCCAGAAGCGGCCTATGCGATGCTGGCCTGTGCTCGGATCGGCGCGGTGCACTCAATCGTCTTCGCGGGATTTTCCCCAGACGCGTTGTCAGCGCGGATCAACGGCGCGGGCGCGAAGCTTCTGATCACCGCCGACTATGCCCCCCGCGGTGGGCGCGCGACCCCGTTGAAGTCCAACGCGGACGCCGCGCTTCTGCACTGTGGTGACGATGTGAAAATGTTGGTCGTCAAACGGACAAACGGCCAAACAACTTGGGTTGATGACCGCGACCACTGCTATAGCGAAAACCGCGCAGAGGCGGATACGGTCTCCGCATGTGCAGAGATGAACGCAGAAGATCCCTTGTTCATTCTCTATACCTCCGGTTCTACCGGAAAGCCGAAGGGCGTCGTCCACACGACCGGTGGTTACCTTGTCTACGCGGCGATGACCCATGAATATGTCTTTGATATTCATGAAGGCGATGTGTTCTGGTGCACCGCCGATGTTGGGTGGGTGACCGGACACAGCTACATCGTCTACGGTCCTCTCGCGAATGGCTGCACAACGGTCATGTTTGAAGGCGTGCCTACCTACCCCGATGCTTCCCGCTTTTGGCAGGTCTGCGACAAACACAAAGTCACACAGTTCTACACCGCGCCGACCGCGATCCGTGCGTTGATGGGCAAAGGCGAAGACTTTGTGGCTGATGCCGATCTCAGCACATTGCGCGTGCTCGGTACAGTCGGAGAACCGATCAACCCTGAGGCCTGGAACTGGTACAACACCCATGTGGGCAAAGGCCAATGCCCGATCGTCGACACTTGGTGGCAAACGGAAACAGGAGGTCACCTGTTAACGCCACTCCCAGGCGCGACGGCGCTGAAACCGGGATCCGCCACGACCCCTTTCTTTGGCGTGCAACCCGTGGTGCTTGACCCTCAGACCGGCGAAGAGATCACCGCGACCGAAGCTGAAGGTGTTCTTTGCATCAAAGACAGCTGGCCGGGGCAGATGCGAACGGTTTATGGCGATCATGAACGCTTCGAAAAAACCTATTTCTCGGACTACAAAGGTTACTACTTTTCTGGCGATGGCTGCCGGCGTGACGCCGATGGCTATTACTGGATCACGGGCCGGGTCGATGACGTGATCAATGTCTCCGGTCACCGGATGGGAACTGCTGAGGTCGAAAGCGCCTTGGTCGCCCATGCGAAAGTCGCAGAGGCCGCGGTGGTGGGCTACCCCCACGACATCAAGGGACAAGGGATCTATTGCTACGTTACGTTGATGAATGGCGTTGAACCCAGTGAGGAGCTCCGCAAAGAACTCCGCACCTGGGTACGCAATGAAATCGGACCCATCGCGAGCCCTGATCTGATCCAATGGGCCCCAGGTTTGCCAAAGACACGCTCCGGTAAAATCATGCGCCGGATCCTCATAAAAATTGCTGAACACGACTACGGATCCTTGGGCGATACCAGCACGCTGGCAGAACCCGCCGTGGTCGATGACCTCATCGCAAATAGGATGAAAACCGACTGATATTGAGATTGCCGGTCGGTCCCTAGCGACCTTCCGGCGACCCCGCGAAACCTTAATCGGCAACGTGGAAGTGACCCCGTGCTTCGGGGCCTAACGGGCGGAGTCTGTCGCGCTGATCCAGCGTCGCAGAGGCACTCCGACCGAACAGAGAAGGTGCGGCAATCCTCCGGGACGTCGCTTGGACAAACCACAAAGGAGAACCGCAATGGCGGATAAATCTTCAAGCAATGCCTACTGGGAGGCCAATCTCCGGATCATCAAAATCTGTCTCGTGATCTGGGCGCTGGTGTCTTTCGGCTTTGGCATCTTATTGCGCCCGCTTCTCTCGGGCATTCCGGTTGGAGGCACCGATCTGGGTTTCTGGTTCGCCCAGCAAGGATCGATCCTCGTGTTCTTGGCGCTGATCTTTTTCTACGCCTGGCGCATGAACCGCCTCGACAAAGAATATGGCGTTGAAGAATAAAGAGGAGCATTGAATCCAATGGATCAGTTCACACTCAATTTGCTATTTGTGGGCGCGTCTTTTGCGCTCTACATCGGCATCGCGGTCTGGGCCCGCGCGGGGTCAACCTCGGAGTTTTACGCAGCAGGTCGCGGCGTCCATCCGGTCACCAACGGGATGGCCACGGCGGCAGACTGGATGTCCGCAGCATCCTTCATCTCAATGGCCGGTCTGATCGCCTTTACCGGCTACGACAATAGCACATTCCTGATGGGCTGGACCGGTGGCTATGTGTTGCTCGCCCTACTGCTCGCGCCTTATCTGCGCAAGTTCGGCAAGTATACAGTGTCGGAATTTATTGGTGATCGCTTCTACAGCCAGACAGCGCGCCTGGTTGCGGTGATCTGCCTGATCGTTGCCTCGGTAACCTACGTGATCGGTCAGATGACCGGTGTTGGCGTGGCCTTCGGTCGCTTTCTAGAGGTCAACAACACGACCGGTCTTTTGATCGGTGCCTGTGTGGTGTTCGCCTATGCAGTTTTCGGCGGCATGAAAGGTGTGACCTACACCCAGGTTGCGCAGTATTGCGTGTTGATTTGCGCCTATACCATTCCGGCGGTGTTCATCTCACTACAGCTCACTGGCACGCCTCTGCCACCGCTGGGTCTGTTCGGCAATGATGTCACGTCAAGCGAACCTCTGCTGACCAAACTGAACCAAGTGATCATAGATATCGGTTTTGCCTCCTACACGGGCCACCATGCCAATACGATCAACATGGTGCTCTTCACCTTGTCTTTGATGATCGGGACTGCGGGACTGCCGCATGTGATCATGCGCTTCTTCACCGTGCCGCGTGTGTCAGACGCCCGTTGGTCGGCAGGTTGGACCTTGGTCTTTATTGCGCTTCTCTACCTCACTGCTCCTGCGGTTGGTGCGATGGCGCGACTCAACATCACCGACATGATGTGGCCCAATGGGACCCAAGGCGATGCCGTTGCTGTGGAAACCATCGAAAACGATCCAAAATACAACTGGATGCTGACCTGGCAGAAAACCGGTCTGCTCGATTGGGAAGACAAAAATGACGACGGAAAGATCCAGTACTACAACGATCAGTCGCCCGCGATGGAAGAGCGTGCCGCGGAATCAGGTTGGGTCGGAAATGAGCTGACCAATTTCAACCGTGACATCCTGGTGCTCGCCAACCCAGAGATTGCCAACTTGCCAGGCTGGGTCATCGCGCTGGTTGCCGCCGGTGGTCTTGCAGCGGCGCTGTCGACGGCAGCTGGTCTTTTGCTCGCCATTTCCTCGGCGGTGTCACACGATCTGATCAAGGGTGCGATCAATCCGAACATCTCAGAAAAAGGAGAGCTCCTCTGGGCTCGGATATCCATGGCTGCCGCGATTGTCGTCGCCACGTATCTGGGTCTGAACCCTCCGGGCTTCGCAGCGCAAACCGTGGCCTTGGCCTTCGGTCTGGCGGCAGCCTCGATCTTCCCGGCACTGATGATGGGGATCTTCACCAAGGTGAACAACAAAGGCGCCGTCGCAGGGATGCTGGCCGGTCTTCTGACCACGCTGGTCTACATCTTCCTGCATAAGGGGTGGTTCTTTATCCCTGGCACCAACAGCTTCACCGATGCCGATCCGTTGCTCTTCACCATCAAGTCGACCTCTTTCGGAGCGATCGGTGCGGCGATCAACTTCACGGTGGCCTATTTCGTGTCGAAATCCACAGAGCCCGTTCCTTCGGAAATCCAGGATCTGGTGGAAAGCGTCCGGATCCCCAAAGGCGCCGCAGCGGCTCAGGCACACTAAACAGCCTTGCCAAGCAAACCACAGGCCGGGTCTTCCGGCCTGTGGCTTTATCGGACAGCCGCAAGCTGTCACCATGACACAAATATTGGCGCTTATAAGAGGCCTTAGATGGGACTGCCCACTCCGGAGATCGCGCAATTTCTCGAAACTGCGCCGCCGTTCGAAAAGCTTGATCTGGACCAACGGCTTTTGGCTGCGGAAAAGCTTCAGCCGTTCGAGTATCAAAGAGGCGAAGAGGTTTTCAAAACCGGACAAGTGCTGCCCGGGTTGTTTTTGGTCCAGACAGGCGCTGTCCAGCTTCGTGATCCCCGCGGAGGACGGGTCTCTACCCTCCAAGCCGGAAGCAGTTTCGGTGCCCGGGTTCTCAGTCAGAACGGCGTTGCAGAGACCAGCGCAACGGCACTTGAAGACAGCAGGCTGTTGATGCTGCCAACCCCGGCGTTTCGGACCTTGTGCGCAGAAGCTCCAGAATTTGCCGAGCAATTTAAGCAAGACAACTCCCCAACTCGGCGTGACCAAGATCTTGCGACCCTTCCTGTGACACGCATTATGGCCGGGCCACCAATCACCTGCACCTCAGAGACCCCTATTCTCGAGGCGGCCCGACTGATGCGGGCGCGCGATATCAGCTCTCTTGCTGTTATGGATGGCTCAAGACTTGCCGGGATCGTCACAACCTCCGATCTTTCCAACCGCGCGCTTGCAGATGGGATCGATCCTGCGCTGCCCGTCAGTCAGGTCATGACCCATGATCCCGTTACAGTGGGGCTCAATGCCTTGGGCAGTGACATCTTGCATGTGATGTATGAGCGCCATATCGGACATGTTCCGATCACCGAAGGTGGCGTGTTGCGCGGTATGATCACGCAAACCGACCTCACCCGGCTGCAGGCCCTCACCTCTGCACAACATGTGGCCAGCATCACCCGTGCGCGCAGTGTCGCCGCCTTGGCCAAGGTGACCGCAGAAATTCCGCAGATGCTGCTCCAACTGGTCAGCGCCGGCAATCGCCACGACGTGATCACCCGATTGATTACCGATATTGCCGACGCAGTGACGCGCCGGCTGTTGAAGCTCGCTGAAGCCAAACTTGGGCCGCCACCGGTCCCCTATTTATGGCTGGCCTGCGGTAGCCAAGGTCGCCGAGAGCAAACCGGAGTCAGCGATCAGGACAATTGCTTGATCCTCGATGACCGGGTGACCGAAAGCGATTTGCGCTACTACGCAGAGCTTGCCGATAGTGTGACCAAGGGGCTTGACGCTTGCGGGTACGTGTTTTGCCCCGGCGATATGATGGCCAGCCATGAACGCTGGCGGCAGCCGCTTGCCGTGTGGCGCGAGTATTTCCGCAGCTGGATCGCGACGCCAAACCCAGAGGCGCAAATGCTGGCCAGCGTGATGTTCGATCTCAGACCCATCGGCGGTCGCGATAGCCTCTTTACCGATCTTCAGGCAGAGACGCTTGAAGAAGCCTCTAAAAATTCGATCTTTGTCAGTCACATGATTGCCAACTCGCTCAAGCACGCGCCGCCTTTGGGCATGTTGGGGGGGATCTCCACCGTCAGGTCCAAGGATCATCGGGGCACGATCGATCTAAAGCATTCCGGCGTTGTTCCAATTGTTGATCTTGGCCGTGTCTACGCGCTGCAAGGCCAGCTCACTGCGGTCAACACTCGCTCCCGTCTTGAGCAAGCCCGAGAGGCCGAAGTTCTCAGCCGAACGGGTGCCTCCGACCTGCTCGATACATATGATTTGATCGCGCAAACGCGCCTGGAACATCAGGCCGCCCAAGTCCGCCGCGGAGCTTCGCCAGATAACTTCATGGACCCACATGATCTTTCCGACTTTGAGCGAGGTCATCTCCGAGATGCGTTCTCGGTGGTAAAAACACTGCAAACGGCTATCGGACATGGCCGTGGGATGCTGGGCTAAGTCAGCACAAAACGGTGCCGGACAAACCGGCATACAAAATGAAGGAAATGGGATGGAGTATCTGCTGATCTTGCTGGGCGCCATTGCGGCGGGGTTTGTTGGCGCGGGGGTGATCCTGATCGCCAACTTGATCCTTGGCGGTCGGCTGCCAAAGTGGACAATGGCAATCGCCGCTGGCGTGGCAATGCTGGGGATGACGCTCTATCTGGAGTACGATTGGTTCGACCGGCGCAGCGATCAATTGCCGGAAAATGTGCAAGTCGTTTGGCAGGATGGCGCCCGGCAGATCTGGCGTCCCTGGACCTATCTGTTTCCGCTGACCACACGGTTTATCGCTATAGATCTGGAGAATGTTGGAACCCATCCCGAGAAGACCGGCTTGCGGTTGACCGATATTCTGTTTGTGCAGCGCTGGACCCGAGACCGCCTGGTCAAGGCGGTCGTCGACTGTGAGCGCGGCCAATCTGCCCAGGTCCACAACAACACAAGCTTCGCACCGGATGGCAGCGTGCCCGGGGTCGATTGGGACCCAATGAGCACCGATGACCCAGTGCGTTTGGCACTCTGTGACGGAGGAGAAGACAGTGGCGCAGGATCCCAAACAAACACCGGCTAACACGCCTAATTACGGGCGGGCTTTGTCATGAATCTCAACGCCCTATCACTCCGCCTTCGCATCTTTCTTTTCTTTGTGATGCTTGCGATTGGAAGCTTACTGATCATCGCAGGAAGCCTTTGGTTGGGGCAATCGAGCGCTACGGAGGGAGCAACCAATGGCTACATGACCGCGGGTTTGGCGGCGGGGTTTTTGTCAATCGCGCTGATTTTGATGGTCTGGCGGCTCTTCGACGAACATCTTGCCATGGCGATAGATCATCTTGCGACTGAGCTTCGCACACACACGCATGCGGACCTCACATCCGACATTGATGAGGGCTCAGCGCGGTACTTGGGGGACCTGGCTCCGGCGATCTCGGCTATACATCGCGAACTCCACCGAACCCGGTCTGATTTGGACAGCCAAGTTCAGGAGCGCACCGATCAAATCCGCGCCGAAGGCGACCGGCTTGCCGCGCTACTGTCGGATATCGAGGCGGGCTTGCTGCTCTGTTCGCCCGACCATCAGATTGTTTTCTACAATGATCCTGCAACAAGGCTTTTGGCCGATACTGGTCGGCCACGCCTAAACCGGTCAGTCTTCGATCTGCTGCGCGAGGGCCCGATCCGTCAAAGCTATGATCGGTTGCGTGCGTCCGGCAAACCTGATGCGCACGCAGAACTGCTGGTCTCAAGCACAGGCGGCGGACGGTCCATTGGCGCACATATGCGGCTTTTAAGGGGGGCACTCGAGATCGGCAAAAGCCCGGGCTATGTGTTAACGCTGCGTGACCTAACGGCCCATTTGGACAGCCACATCGAAAGAGAACGCTTGCTCGCGGGCGTGATCTCAAACCTCCAGGCCCCCGCAGCCCGGCTGCAGAGCCTTCTGAACAAGCAGGACGATGACCGCATGCACCACAACGAGATCGCAAAGGAAAGCCAAATTCTCGTAAAAGAAATTAATTATGTCTCAGAGGCTTACGCCGCATCGGTGTCCAAATGGTGGCCAATGCAAGAGGTGCATGCAGCCGATCTTGTCGATGGCATGCGCGCCTTCATGGCAGGATCGGGACCGGAGGTGAAATCTAAGCCACCTGATCTCGTTCTGCGTTGTGACGGCTACGCGATGACCAACCTACTGGCGATCCTCGCACAGCAAATCGCAGCCTCGGGCATCTCAGAAAAGGTCGTCGTTGAGTTCTCGAGGGAGCCACCCGGCGCCACTCTCTTCTTGCGTTGGAATGGGGCGCCCTGCCCGCCTGATGTGCTGACAGAGACATTGGCGAAGAACATTGAGGACGCAGCGATCACACAGACCGGACGAGAGCTGCTCGACCGCCATGGCAGCGACGCACATTCAGAGCATGCGGGCGACGGGACATCGCATATCCGCCTCTGGATTGCTGAGGCAAGGGACGCAGACGACCCGCTGGCGCCTTCCTCGATTTCAGAACGCCCGTTGGTCTATGATTTCGGCCTTCTGTCGCAAACGGACCATGCGAGCATCAACGACACACCGCTCAGCGATCTGACATATGTCGTCTTTGATACAGAGACCACCGGGTTGGAGCCCCATAAAGGGGACGAAATCGTTCAACTCGCTGCGGTGCGCATCGTCAAAGGCAAAGAGGTGGACACAGAAACGGTTGACGTCTTGGTGAACCCAGAACGACCCATTCCAGCCGAATCGACCAAAATTCATGGCATCACCGATGAAATGGTGAAAGATGCCAAGACCATTCGAGAGATCGGCGCGTTCTTTCACAGGTTCTGTCACCGCGCGGTTCTCGTGGCGCATAACGCGCCGTTCGATATGGCTTTTTTCCACCGTCACGCGTCAGCCATCGGGGTCGAATTTGATCATCCGGTGTTCGATACAGTGCTTTTGTCTGCAGTAATCTATGGGCAAAATACAGAACACACACTGGATGCTTTGGCCGAGCGTTTGAACGTGACCATCCCTCCAGCCCTGCGCCACACAGCGTTAGGAGATGCCAAGGCCACAGCCAAAATTTTGCTGAAACTGCTGCCGGTTTTGCAAGCGCGCCAACTCTCCACCTATGGCGCTGTTTTCGCCGAGATGGAACGTCAGGGGCGACTTTTGTCAAAGATGAAAGCACGTGTGGGTGGTGCCAAGTGACAGACCTCCGGTTGGACGTTGCAAAGCGCAGGTTCAACTCCGAGTCGCACTTAGTCCAAGACGCTGCCTAGCGACATATCTCCACGGTGGTGCCCGAGGCAACACACGAACTCGCACGCCTTGCGGCGGGGGGGTTTGAATCCCTTTCCTAACCAATGAAAACAGCCACTTATACGCCAAATATCGTTCACGACTTAGACATTAAATTGGCCGTTTTTCAGACCCGTCGCGGCTCATCTCCTCGACGTAATCCGGGTCATGGGGCTGCATGAAGTGGCGTTTAGTCGTGTCCTCAAGAGAGACCTTGTCAGCGCCGATGAACGTGCAACCCTCGGGAGCCTTGAGGAGTCCCCTAATCTCCTTGCCCCACGGCTTCGCGACACCGGGCAGGTTTACGACCGGCGCGGCATGCCGGAACCGCAACGTGTTCGTTAGACCAGGCGCGCGGGCTCGCACCTTGCCGTCTTCCTTGGCGTCCTCAAGGAAGCCTTTGACGATGCCTAACACACAACATAAAGGCGCTCGCGTGCACTTCAGTGAAACACTTACTGTGCCCACAACACGCTGCGTTTCCTCAGATTTGGGGCGGGGACCAGTCATTCGTCGCACTGCATCAGTGCGTCAATAGCCTTACGGAAAGCGGATAGAGCGCCCTCATAGATAGAATTGTCAATTGCCGTCATGAGTTTAACGAGCAGCGCGACAATCACTCCTCTCGGTGTTGAAACTCAGACAAGACAGTGCGTTTGATTACACATGATCGCATCGCCAGCCCAATCAAAGCATAGATTCCGGTCTGAGACCATTTCGATTGATGCCAACCCATGAACCCTCAAGGGCCTCTGTGACGGCTCAAATGTGGTAGCCCGCGCGGACAGTTTCGATGTCAGTGTCCTTCCGGGCTGCGTTGAGATGAATTTTGCCAAGCGTCAGGACCAGTACACGATCCGCGATCTCAAGGGCCTTATTGGCATTCTGTTCGGAGAGGAGGACCCCTACGTTCAAAGACTTATGAATCTCTCGCACCTTACGAATGAGATCATCTTGGTACTTCGGTGATAGACCTGTGGTCGGCTCATCGAGCAACATCAATTTGGGCTCTTGCACGAGGCACCTGCCCATCGCCACCATTTGCGCCTCGCCGCCGCTGAGGCTACCGGCGTTCTGATTTGCCCTTGGGCGGATATCAGGAAAGAGATCAAACACCTCGTCTATCCGGCTACGGCGGGGACGCGTGCCGAGCAAAGTCCCAATCGACAGATTCTCACGCACCGTCAAACTGGCGAAGATGTTCTTTTCCTGCGGAACGATGCCCAAACCCATCGCTGCCAGCTTATCGGCTTCGACTTCCGATACGTCAGTACCATCAAAGGTCATTGAACCGCTTTTGAGATTCAAAAACCGGGCAATCGTCTTGAGAAGAGTGCTCTTGCCGGCTCCATTGGCGCCAAGGACGGCAAATATCTCTGACTCAACACTGAGATCGATATCTTCCAGGACCGTGACATCGCCATACCCGCTGGAGACGCCGCTAAGTGACAGCATGTTACTCTCCCATATACTTTTGGCGGACGACCTCATTTGTCCGCACTTCGTCCGGGGTGCCCTGAAAGAGAACCTCGCCGTCAGAAAGGAAATGAACGTACTCGCAAGCATTCCAAATAAGATCGAGATCGTGCTCGATTATCACAACCGACATTCCCGTTTCTTGCGAGACCTTGCGGACGAGATCGATCACCATCTCGGTCTGCTCGTTTGGTAGACCGCCGGTTGGCTCATCCATCAGAAGGAACTTTGGTTTCAGAAGGATACAGCGAATGATGTCGAGGAGTTTCTTCTCCCCCGCCGACAGAGCGTGTCCGTTCGGATTGGAAAAATGGAATTCTTCGATGTATTCTTGAACAATCGGAAGCGTTGATGTGCGCAACGCCTTCTCCTTGAAGAGCCCGAGGATCTTCTCTTGCCGATCATTGGCCAGACAGAGCAACATCGAGTCCATGATCGTCAGGCTTTCGAAGTCTTGTATGCGCTGGTTGGTCCGCACCACCCCGAGCCGAGCGATGTCATCGAGACGCCTGTTTGAAAGCGACACCGATTGGTCCCCAGATTGAAACGTAACCTGTCCCGCATCCGCCGTGACGCGCCCCGTGATGAGGCTCAGCAAAGTCGTCTTTCCCGCGCCGTTCGGTCCAATCAGACCTTCGATGCTGTGTGTCCCCAACGTGAGTTTTGGGATCGAGTTGACGACGCGACCACCGTAGCTTTTCCGAAGGCCCGAGATATCAATCGTGTTCTTCATGCACTTACCCCTGACCTGTCGTCTCAGACGGCTTCGGACCCGACAGAAGTCCAAGCGGCCGAATGAAGAGGATGGCAATCAGGATGACGCCGTAGATCAAGAGCTTTACCGCCGGAACAGAGCTCTGGAACTCCTGCGGAATCGGCACGGCGATTTCCACAAGGACGTCGAAGAGGAATATTGTCACCAAAACCCCAACAATGCCGCCAAGCGGTGAACGACGCCCGCCGATCACAAGCGCGATCCAAATGGAAAAGGTTACGCCAGGTCCTAAAAGATCTGGTAGCAGAAACTGGTGCACTGGCGCGCTCAGCACGCCGACAAACCCCATGGCCGTCGATGTGGCGACAAAAAACACAAGTTTGTGGCGAAGTACGTCTTTCCCGAGGCCTTGCGCTAGCAATTCGTTGTCCCGGATCGCGGCGATCAATCGACCGAAGGGCGCCCTGTTAATTTGATAGGCATAGGCGACGAGCACCACGCAGACCAGCAGTAGAAAAAGTCCCAGGACGACGGCTGGGTCACCGCCGCCGGAGCCCGTTGGATATGGCACCGTTCCAAGCCCAACGACGCCCTTGGTAAGCCATTTCTCAGTGGTCACCAGATGCGCAACGATCGCCCCAAACGCCAATGTCGCCACCAGCACCGATTGACTGTCGAGATCGAGAATGATCCAGCCAATGAAAAGCGATACCGCGGCCACAATCAGCACTGCGATGATTGCCGCCGCAAAATACGGAAGCCCGAGCGTCAGATGTATGAAGCCGAGCGCGTACATACCCAAGCCCCAAAAACCCACCACACCAAAATTGACAATTCCTGCGAGACCAAATTGAAGCTGGAGAAGCGTTGCCAGTGCCATGGCCACGAGGACCGTCGACAGAGAAAAGACCATGTAGTTTGAGAGCAAGAATTCCAACATCGGTCAGCCCCTTCTATGACGGAACTTCAAGTAGACGATGAAGACGGACAGCAGCAGGATCTCTCCGTAGATCGGTGAGGACACGAGCGACACCGCAGAGGTCAGAATGCCGACAATCAAACTCACCACGATAGCGCCGCGAATGCTTCCGATACCCCCAACGATCGAAACCATCATGATGATCAGAATAAGGTTCCACCCCACATAGGTGTTCACGAACGAGAAAACGCCGTAGAAAACTCCGGCCAGGCCTCCCACGACACCAGCGATGAACCAGACCAAGCCAGAGATCTTTGCGGGGTTGATGCCGCTTGCCAGTGCCAAGTCGCGATTGTCGGCCAAGGCGCGGATCATTTCCCCCAGTTTCGTGCGATAGATGAAGAAGTAGAGGACCCCGGCCAAAACGGTCACGAGTACCAGCGCCGCGATCTGGAAGCTGGTAATGCCGACCCCGAGCAAGGCGTAGTAGCTCGGACTGACCGTATCGAAATAGTATAGGTCGGGCCCGGCAAGGAGGAGCGCGGCGTATCTCAGAGCGAAACTGAGACCCACCGATAGAATGATCATCTCAGTAAGGTCGATCCCGCGCCGCTCTGCCGGTCGATAAAAGCCCAAATAGGTCAAGCTGCTCAATCCGCCGGCCAAAAGTGAGGCTGGAATGATCGCTGCATAGAAGTTTAGTCCGAAAACCGACGTCAGTATCACGGCTGCGAAGGCGCCAAATGTTACGGTTTCAGCGAAAGCCACATTGATGAAACCGCTCAGATAGTAAATGAGAGTGAATCCCATTGCCGCCAGGATCAGCGGAGCTGCTTCGATAAGTCCAAGCAACAGAGCGTTTTGGAGAAACGACATGTCCGCAATCCCCGCTGACTTTTTAAGTGGCGCTTGTTTTGCAGTGTGATCAGGCTGCCAAGTCAATAAGCGAACTGGCAGCGCAATCACTTTAGCGACGATCTTAGCCTGGATCGACGGTGAGTTGACTATTCAGATCCAGCACTCTCGGTCCATCGATAAGATTGAACTGCTCCCACTCTGTGGGGCTGTTCCACGAAAAGGATGCGAACTGGCCGGACACAACGCCTGTGTCGTTGTAATCATAGGTGCCAGTCACGCCTTCGTAGTCTATTTCTTCTCCGGCGCGTAGTGCCGTGATCGCGTCGGTATAATTGTAGACCTTCTTGCCGGGGGCCATGGAAACTTCCCGGACCTTGCCAGCCCAGGCTTTGGCGTCGGTCGAGCCGGCGGCTTCGATGGCCAAGGCAGTGACGTTCAGCAGGTCATACATCTGCATCGTGTAACTATCGCCTGCGGGCGAAAGACTGCCGTAATCCGAGTCTTCCCATTTGCTTGAGAAGTAATCCCAAGCTTCACCATCGGAATGAGTGTATCCCACGATGTAGACGCCATTCTGACGATCAATCGCGCCCATAGAGGCTGTGCGCGGGAATTCATCCGCTAGCCAGTTCGGCTCACCGATGAAGGTGGCCGACAGTCCGAGCTCTGCAGAGTTCTTGACGAGAATACCGCCTTCTTCGGCCTGCGCAAAGACGAGCATCGCATCGGGTTTCAGTGAGTTTGCCCGCGCCGCTTCTGAGCGATAGGATGTTTGCTGCGTCTGTATGTCGATCTCTCCCAGTACCTCCATACCCAGCAGTTTCGCGGCTTCGATTGCAGCATCTTGCGACATCTGCATGCCGGCATCTTCAGACGCGATCACAACGACCGAATTGGCGCCCAGCTCTTTCGCGTATAGGGCAACTGCCGTCGCTTGGGCTGTATCCATCGGGGATCCGCGGAAAAGCGGTTCAACTTCGGTGCCACCATAGGCTTGTTTCTGCGAGCCGGCGTGTACAGACGGCATCATCGGTCTGCTATTCTCTGCCACATAGTCGATGATCCAATCGCGATAGCTCTCATAGCCATGGGCGAGGTTGAACAAGATATCGACCTGGTCACTATCGACTAGACGACGCGCGACGGGCCCCTCACCGAGTGTTCCGAAATCAGCGTGGATCGCTTCGATCGGTCGGTCGAGAGGTGGGTTTTCATTGATAATCTCAAGCGTGAAGTCGATCGCGCCATCGAAATGTGGTCCGAAGTGACTGTATGGACCAGTATGAGGTGAGATATGGCCCAGTTTGATCGGGCCGTCCTGCGCAAAAACCGGCGCTACGGTGCAGGCGAGAATACCGCCCAGCGTCGAGATTTTCAGAGTGCGATTCACTTGGGTTAGCCTCCCTTATGTGACCGTCTGTTGGCGTGCTCACCAACGGGCCATGAACGGCGAAAGGTGTAGTGACGCCATTGGGCTACCGTCTAGTAGGTTTCAGGAGAACTATTCCAATATGTGAGAAAAACGAGCTTTGCGTTGTGACACCTCGATACCAAATTCTGCAATAATTGGCGACTTAACAGAAGGTTGTCAGATATAGTTTATGAATGTAAGCGAACCGATGAAAGCGCTCTTCGGCAAACCTGCCTATCAAGCTTGGAGGTCGGTATATGCTCCATTTGATCACTTGATGAGATTGCCGATGGGAGCTCTGTTCGAGAAAGCAACCGGCTTAAACATCGCTTAAGGCCGACAGAAATCGTTGAGCGAGCAGTCAGGCTTTCCAGAACCCGCCTTGGCTCTCATCCAAAGTTGATCTGGTGTTTCCAACCAGGCCGAAAAGCACGCGAGCTTGTCTGAGTATCAGCGACTTCGGACCAGTGTCGCTACTGACCATCACGTTCACTACCGACTTGGTCAGAGGAGCACGGAGTCACATAAAGATCTCGAGACCACCGACTTCAACTATCAGATATCTGGTAGTTTTTGAGCCGGAAAACTCCCTCGATACCTAAAGCCCAAGCACTGAGAGTTTATTCTCGTATGTTGGAACAAATCTCAGAGTTGCAGTAGACGCCGCAACCTACCAATCAGTAACTTACCCACCGAAGGCGTTCGCAGCATGCAGCGTCTCGGTGTGCAAGACAATATCCCTGCACCGAGAAGCCAACCACCGCGGACACGTGTCACAGCTCATAGAAGGGGTTCTAAAGTGGCGACCAAAAGAATTGGCATAATAATGCATGGCGTGACTGGTCGTATGGGCATGAACCAGCACCTGATCCGTTCCATCCTTGCAATCCGGTCCCAGGGTGGTTTGTCACTGTCGGATGGCAGCATGTTGATGCCCGATCCGATCATCGTCGGTCGGAATGCCAAAAAAGTCAGGGCTCTCGCGGAAAGGCTGGGTGTCGATCGCGCGACTGACGACCTCGATGCCGCGCTCGCCAATCCCGATGACACGATCTTTTTTGATGCTGCCTCAACCCAACTGCGTCCAACGCTGCTGCGCAAAGCCATCGATGCCGGCAAGCACATCTACTCCGAAAAACCGATTTCAGAGGGACTCGACGAAGCCGTCGCAATCGCACGCTACGCAAAAGAGAGGGGCGTTAAGAACGGCATTGTCCACGACAAGCTCGACTTGCCAGGGCTGGCCAAGCTGACCCGTCTTCGCGACAGCGGCTTTTTTGGCCGAATCCTAAGCGTCAGAGGCGAATTCGGGTATTGGGTTTTCGAAGGCGACTGGATGCCAGCGCAGCGCCCTTCTTGGAATTATCGCTTAGAAGATGGTGGCGGCATAATCTCCGACATGCTCTGCCATTGGCGTTATGTGTTGGACAACGTGGTGGCACCAGTGAAATCGGTCTCGTGCCTCGGGGCGACCCATATTCCACATCGGGTGGACGAAGCTGGGAAGACGTACAAGGCCACAGCCGACGATGCGGCCTATGCCAGTTTTCTTCTAGATGGGGCGGAAGGTGAGATCGTGGCGCATATCAACTCTAGCTGGTGCACGCGTGTCAACCGCGATGACCTCGTGACATTTCAAGTCGATGGAACCCTGGGCTCTGCAGTTGCGGGCCTGCACTCTTGCCGCTCGCAACATCGCGTCAACACGCCGAAGCCAGTTTGGAACCCAGACGAGCCCCAGACAATGAACTTTCATGATGGCTGGGAAGAGGTGCCGGACAATCAGGCGTTCGACAATGGGTTCAAGGTTCAGTGGGAGCAGTTCCTCCGACATGTCGCGGAGGATGCACCGTGGAGATACACACTCACCGAGGGCGCTAAGGGCGTTCAACTTGCTGAGGCCGGCTATCAAAGCTGGCGCGAACGCCGCTGGGTCGATCTGGCCCCACTGGAGATTTGAGCCGTGTTGACGAAGACCGCAACTCTGGTGTTGCCAGACGAGAACGCTCAGTTGGTGCCGTTTACTCTTGCCCCTGGCCCGGCGCCAGTTGCCTCAGGAGGCTGGACACGGATCGCTTACGCGGCGGCACATGTCGTTTCGGATCCTCTAGCCGATTGTGATCCTTGGCTCGACACGGCTGTCGACTGGGACAGGACATTGGCGTTTCGCGAACATCTCTGGAGCCTCGGCTTCGGTGTGGCCGAAGCGATGGATACTGCACAACGTGGCATGGGGTTCGATTGGCCTTCTTCGCTAGACCTCATTCGTCGCAGCCAAGAGGTTGCCAAGGCTGGAGGTCACCTGATCGCAAGTGGTGCCGGCACCGATCATCTTGCTGCTGATCATGAGACCAGCCTTGAGGACGTGATAGCGGCCTATGAGGAGCAGTGCGAAGCGGTGGAAGCCACCGGCTCTCGCGTGATCCTGATGGCCTCGCGCGCGCTTACCGCCGTCGCCAAATCACCAGACGACTACGCGCGGGTCTATTCCAGGGTTCTGTCGGGACTGACGCAGCCCGCCATTCTTCATTGGCTGGGTGAGATGTTTGACCCTGCGCTCGAAGGCTACTGGGGATCGCCAGACCATATGGCGGCGATGGAGACCTGCCTTCAAGTAATCGAGGCCAATGCCGCGAAAATCGATGGCATCAAGATCTCCCTGCTATCGGCAGAAAAAGAGATCACCATGCGCCGTCGTCTGCCGAAGAACGTCAAGATGTATACTGGCGATGACTTCAACTATCCTGACTTAATCGCCGGTGATGAGCTTGGTCATTCCCATGCACTTCTTGGGATTTTCGATCCCATCGCGGGAGCGGCGGCGCGCGCGCTTACTGCGCTTGGGGCGGCCAACGACCCTGCGTACCACTCAGCGTTTGACCCGACCGTGCCGCTGTCGCGCCATATCTTCAAGTCACCGACGCGGTTCTACAAAACAGGCGTTGTCTTTCTGGCCTATCTCAATGGGCATCAGGACCATTTTACCATGATCGGTGGACAGGAGAGTGCCCGCTCAACCCTGCACCTGGCTTCCATCGTGCGGCTGGCCAGTGCCGCTGGGCTTTTCACGGACCCAGAAGAGGCGGCAGAGCGCGCGCGTCGCGTCTTCGCAGCACGCGGCGTGGGGGTCTGAGATGGGAGTGCACACAGACACACTGATCAAGCGCTCAGCTATTGAAGATGGTCTTTCTGCCGGGCGACTTTCTCTGAACACCGCGACGGTCCGGCCGCAATGGACCCTGCGCGAATGCGTCGATGGCTGTATCCGGCACGGTTTCGGCGGCATCTCGCCCTGGCGCGACAAGCTCCACGAGGCCGGGATAAACGAAGCGGCGCGTATGATCCGCGACAGCGGGCTCGGTGTCACCGGCCTGTGTCGCGGCGGCTGGTACACGGCTGAGGGTGTACTGACCGATGCCGTGATCGACGACAACAAGCGTGCTGTAGACGAAGCCGTCGCGATCGGCGCTGAGTGTCTTGTGATGGTCGTGGGCGGTCTCCCCGAGGGCTCTCGCGACATTTCTGGCGCCCGTCAGCTGGTCACTGAGGGCCTCTCGCGAACACTTGACTATGCCCGCACCGCAGCGATGCCCATTGCGATCGAGCCTTTGCACCCGATGTATGCTGCCGACCGAGCCTGCGTGAACACGACGCGTCAGGCATTGGACATCTGTGATGAGTTGGGAGCCGGGATTGGCGTTGCCATTGACGTCTATCATGTCTGGTGGGATCCTGAGCTAATTCCTCAACTCCATCGCGCGGGGAAAGATAGGATCCTCGCCTTTCATCTTTGCGACTGGCTGGTCCCGACCCGCGACTTGCTGACAGATCGTGGCATGATGGGCGACGGTGTGATCGATTTGCGAGGCTTGCGCGCTGCGGTCGAGGCCGAAGGCTTCATCGGGCTCAACGAGGTTGAGATCTTCTCCGAAACGAACTGGTGGAAGCGGGACGCGGACGAGGTGATGGCGACCATCGCAGAACGGGCTCTCTTGGTCTGCTAGACGCAGCCACACCTATGCCGCAAGTGCAGGTTTGTTTTCATCAGGGGTCGCAAATATTGCTGTACAATACCGTTGCAGCGGTGGATCCAGCGAAACAGCTGCAGGCCGCCCTTTCAAATCGACCAGATCGTCTAGTTCAGGTCTTTGAACCGAGCAAAGCTATTGCGCAAATTGCGCAAGCGTTGGAAAAATCTTCGGAACCATTCGATCCTGTGACCGCCCGTGCTATGCTCCCCACTCCCATTGCTTGGAGCATTTTTCATCAGAGCGGAGACCTTTTGAACACTGGCCCTACTCAGACCATTCTAAACGATTTCCCAGAGGCACTCGTGATGTAAGACTGTACGGAACCCACCGTGCGGATGGTAAGACCGCAATATCTTAAGGCGAGAATTTTAATGCCGACGTCACCCGAAAATGCGAAACACCCACGGAAGCGAGATGCGGAAGCGACCAAGCGTCGGATCCTACAGGCAGCTCTTGAGGAGTTCGCGGCGCATGGCCATTCTGGCGCGCGGATCGACCGATTGGCCGAGGCCGCCGGCGTGAGCAAGCCGATGATCTATGATTACTTTGGGGACAAAGACACGATATACGCCGACGCTCTCCGTGAGGCCTATATTCGGATCAGAGACGGGGAGGCGAACCTCGATATGGACGCGCTTTCACCTGACGAGGCCATACGGGAACTGGTCCGCTTCACGATGAACCACTTCCGTAACAATCCTTGGTTCATTTCGATGTTGTCCACAGAGAACCTGCGCGGTGGAGAGACAATCCGTGCTCTGAGTGATGCGCCTCGCATTCAGTCAGTTCTCGTCGAAAGGCTGGGTGACGTGCTGTCGCGGGGCGCCAAGGTAGGAATATTCCGCGACAACGTCGATCCAATCGAACTCTACGTTTTTATTGCTTCGCTTTGCTACTTTCCAATTTCCAACATGCACACACTGCGCGCCGTCTTCCACCTACCGGTAGATGATGCCTGGCTCGAGCGGCGCTGCGAAGAGTCCGCGGACATGATTCTTGCTTTTCTCAGGCAATAACCTCCGTGACCTGACTACTCCTCAAGACGGCCTGAATTTCAGAAAAGTGCGATACGATTTTTTCCTCGTCGATCTTACGACCGACTGTGGAAATGCCGACGACCAATTGCCCTTCCTCAAAACCGGTCGCTGAGGGCTGCAACGGCATCGCTAAGAAATGAATGGCCGGACCAACCTCTGCCTGACCGCCCCCGCACCGAAGCTTTAAAGCGCCGGTTTCGAAGTTTGGAACTCTGGCGACCTCGACTGGTAGTTCTTGAAAACGCTCGAACCTGACGCTGTTCGGGTTGTATCCAGTCAAATGCGGCCCGATGTGGAGCAGGTCTTTCAGGCAGCCCCCGAACGCCGTTTCACCGGTCTGGTCACGCAGAAAGCGAACCACCGCCTGGAGGCTTCGTGCCGCAACATCATGTCCGAATGCGGCCAACGCGATCTGCTGGGGCACCATCCCAACCAATAGGTTCCCATCCTCGTCGCGCGAAAGCCAGGACATGCTTTCGAGGTCGTTGATGGCCTGATAGGTCGAACTCATCGGGAGGTCTAAGGTTCTTGCGACATCATACGCCGTCGCAACCGGTTTCTGCGCCACGACGATCGCAATATCCAAGAGCCTTCGAGCTGCGTCGGTATTCGAACGCAATGACATTTTCCTGCCATTGGGATCAGGCCCTATGGACCGCGAGACATCGTCTTGCATCGCCTTTCGTTTTCGCGTTCTACCGGCGGCATGGACGTGGTCGTCCGGGCTATTCCAGTCCACTTTTTTTTCGGCATGAATGTCGGCGCGCACCGATTTCGTCTCATGCCCGCGTGTGACGATGACCTGCATGTCCGTCTCAAGGACGCGCGGCACCGGTCGTCCAGACAGAGCATCGATCGCAACGTGAAAACTGGCCGCGCCCATGGCGGCCGGATAGTCCAATCCGCAAAGCGGGACCCTTTCTTGCACGGCCATCTTGTACATCAGGTTCATCTCGCCACCGGTATGGGGCGGAATTGTGCCGCGCTGAAAGCCATGGTCCAAGAATGCGTTCAAAGAACCAATGCCTTGAAGGCCTGAATCGCACCAAACCCCGTCCGGCAGAAAACCCGCCTTCAAATGGCGCTGAATAGCCTGGTAGCCCCTGTCTGCGAGCCAATCGGTAAACTCAATTGCCGCGATCTCAATATCTGGAAACTGCGCGAATGTCCGCAGCCCGGCTTCCAGCCGGATCTTACACGGCGAAGCTGTCTCCAGCCCGCAAAGCAGCACGATTTTTCCCTTGCCGTTGAGACGTTCAGCAAGCCAAAGGGCACTGATTCTTCCGACGGTTTCGTCTGAAGCCGTTACAAATGAAACCAGATTGTTCGTCGCGCCACAGAAGCGATCCACGCCGACAAGGGGCATGTTTTCATCCGCGAGCCGATCGATGCTGCTTTCCAACAAGGCGTTTTGTTCCACCGCGGCGCTGATGATACAAAGATCGACCCCGTCGTCCCGCATCTCGAGCAGCTGCTCCGCTTGAAGCACCGGATCATTCTCTGCATTGCGAACAACGACTTGCTCGACGATTTCACTTTGAGACTTTGCCGCGCTGAGAAGACTTCGCTCTAGCGCCATCCTCCATGGATGGGCGCTCGATGCGTTTGCGAAACCAATGGTGAAAGGGGGCTCTTTCCGAAACTGATCAGTCGTCACCAAGTTAAGGAGGTCCGACTCGAGATGTGACTTCCGCGGCGCTGAAGCCACCCGAACCCCGGCCAATCCCACCCCGCCCCTCATTGGCATCAGGGCCCGACGCGGCGAGTAGAAAAGATCCGCTGCTGAAGGACCCAGGGCTACGGTACCGCGTGCAACGCGCCTCAGCAGCCCTTCTGCGACGAGATCGCTGATCAACTTGTAGCCTGAGGACATTGGGATCCCGGTGCGGCGAAGCAACCGGTCGATGCGCAAATGCGGCTCAGTTGGACTGAAGCAGGTCAGGATCGCGCTGATACGCTCGAAGCTCTTCACCTCACGCCATCCTCCTATAGTTGTTGTTTATCTACGACTTAAGATCGGAGGTCCATCGGGCACAAATCATTTTTCTCGTATGATGGAATGATTCTGGGTCAAAACGTGGACACAGCCAGAGCGCGTCAATTACCTACCATTCGGTAAGTGGAGCCGTTGGGAGGAGACGCATGTACCTTGAAACTCGCAACCCTGCCAGTGGAGAACTCGTCGAGTCCTTCCCGGCACATGACGAAACACACATTGAAAAACGCATCGCGAAGGCCCATGAAACGGCCGCGCTTTGGCTTAAAACCTTCCCAATGCAAGCCCGTGTCGACCTCCTATTGCGCATCGCCGATCTTCTGGAAGAACGTGCAGAGGTCTACGGCCACCTGATCACAAGCGAGATGGGAAAGCCGATTTCAGAGGCCGTGGCAGAGGTCAAGAAATCCGCAATGGGAGCCCGGCATTTCGCCGAAAAAGGGCCAGAGTATCTGGCGGACGCACCGATCGAGGGGCTTAACGCACGCGTCGTTTATGAGCCGCTTGGGGTGATCTTTGCGATCATGCCTTGGAACCTCCCCTTCTGGCAGGTCCTTCGCTTCTTCATCCCAACCGCATTGGCGGGCAACACAGTTCTGGTCAAACACTCCGATAGTGTTCAAGGATGCGCCCGGGCATTGGAGCAGCTCGTGCTCGATGCGGGCGCGCCGGAAGGCTTGTACCAAAATCTCGCCATCCGTCGTGACGCTGTCTCTGGCATCGTCGCCGATCCTCGCATTGCCGCCGCAACTGTGACGGGCAGTACTCAAGCGGGTCGGGCCGTCGCGCAAGTTGCGGGCGAACACGGCAAGAAGGTCGTGCTTGAATTAGGCGGCTCTGACCCATTTCTGGTCTTCGAAGACGCCGAACTCGACAAGGCCGTCTCGATGGCCGTTCTGTCCCGGTTCGCCAACAATGCGCAGAGCTGTATCGCGGCTAAAAGGATCCTCGTCGCTGCGCCGATCTACGACGCCTTCCAGGCTGCCTATGTCGAGGCCGTCAAAGCCATCGAGGTGGGTGATCCGATGGATGCGGCCACGAAGCTCGGGCCACTCGCGCGTGACAGTGTGGTGCGCGACACCAAACGCCAAGTCAATGAAGCGGTGAAAGCGGGGGGAACGGTGCTTTATGGAGGAGCCCCGCTCGAACGCCCTGGCAACTTCTTTGCCCCGACCGTGATCTCGGGCGTTCCTCACGATGCGCCGATCGCGCGTGAAGAGATATTCGGCCCGGTCGCGATGCTCTTCCCCTTTGAAACAGAGGAAGAAGCGATCGCCATGGCAAACGACAGCGAATATGGCCTCGGCGCGACGGTCTGGTCGGGTGACCAGGACCGTATCGACAGGGTGGTCTCTGCCATCGACGCCGGCGCGGTCTTCATCAACAGTTTCGTACGCTCCGATCCACGCGCGCCGTTTGGTGGCGTCAAAGCCTCCGGTTTTGGGCGAGAACTCGGCGCCCTAGGGGCTCGCGAATTGACCAATGCCAAGCTGATCTTCTCCGACTGAAGCGCCTGTCCGCCGTTTGGGCAGTCAGAAAGAACGATCGATCCACATTACGACGGAGAATGAAAGCTGATGGCACAGGATATCGACTATCTGATCCTGGGAGGCGGGTCGGCAGGCTGCGTGCTCGCCGCGCGCCTTTCTGAGACCTCAGACAAGACCGTTATGCTGATTGAGGCTGGTCGCGACGTTACGAAGTCGACCATGACCGAAAATGTTGGTGACAGGTATCCTGGGCGCGCCTTCATGAGTCCGGCCAATGTCTGGACAGACCTCGAAGCGCGCATCAGCGGTGGCAAAGACGGCAAGTCAAACCCACCGCGTCTTTATGAACAGGGCAAACTCCTCGGTGGCAGCTCCGCGATCAATGCGATGGTAGCGAACCGCGGGGCACCAGACGACTACGACGAATGGGGGCGTCTTGGCGCAGAGGGCTGGAGCTGGGATGTGGCCCTACCCTACTTTCGCAAACTCGAGAGTGATGCTGATATCGACGACCAGTATCACGGGAAAGAGGGTCCAATCCCCGTGCGTCGTTTGCCGGAAGCGAAAGTCTCTCCTTTCATCCGCGCCATGAAAAAGTCGTTACAAAAGAATGGGGAACTTCTCCACGCAGACCAAAACGGCAAATGGGAAGACGGTGTTTTTCCAGCGACGATCACGGTTAGCGACGATGGACATCGTGTGCCAACCTCCGTCGCCTATCTGACACCCGACGTGCGGGCCCGCGCCAACCTGACGATCAAGACCGACACGGTGGCCGAGACACTTACGTTCCGTGACGGCCGTGCGTCGGGGGTCCACGTTCGCGGCAAGGACAGTTTGGAAGAAATCGCAGCGCGCGAAGTGATCGTGACGATGGGAGGCATTCATTCGGCGGCTTTCCTCTTACGAAGTGGGATAGGCCCAGCAGCAGAGCTTCAAGAACTCGGGATCGAGGTTGTCCACGATTTGCCCGGTGTCGGAAAGAACTTGATGGAGCATCCGCTCATCGCCGTCTCTGCTTTTCTGCCGCCAAAATCGCGCATGCCTGACCTCGACGAGCACCACGACCAAGCACTGTTGCGTTGGACATCGAGCATCGAGGACGCACCGCAAGGCGACATGCATTTCGCGATCATAGCCCGAACCGCGTGGCACGAAATCGGACAGCGCATGGGCACCATCCTGGTCTGGGTCAATAAATCCTTCTCACGTGGGGAGGTCCGGTTGAAGAGCGCCGATCCATCTGTCGAACCAGAGGTCGATTTCAATCTGCTGTCGGACCCTCGTGATACTGAACGACTCAAAGAGGGCTTCCGAAAAGCGGCCGAAGTACTGTCGGATCCGAACTTGAAAGGCGTTTGCGGTCCGGTCTTTCCGACCAGTTACTCTGAGCGCGTCAAAAAGATCTCGGCGCCAGGTGCCTGGAATACGTTTCAGATCAGACTGTTGTCGACCCTCCTCGATCGCCTTGTTCCCCTGCGTGATTTCATCATTCATTCAGTCGTGACGCTGGGCCTGAGCCTAAAAAAACTGCTGTCCGACGATACGGCATTGACGCAGTTCGTCGAGCAAGGGGTCGCTGGTGTTTGGCACGCCTCGGGAACCTGCCGCATGGGCAACAGCAGTGATCCTGCTGCCGTTACCGACGGTTCGGGAAAGGTGCATGGTGTGGAGGCACTGCGTGTGTGTGACTCTTCGATCATGCCCTCAATACCGAGAGCGAACACTAACCTGCCAACAATCATGCTGGCTGAATGTCTTGCGGATCGGATCAAAGGAGGCGCGTGAAGGTCACTTTTCGGGTTTAGCGCCAAAGCATTGTTGAGACTGGTGATGGAGTTGGTTTCGTGGGAGAACATCAGTTCAGCCCATAAAGCGCTTTGGCGCGTTCCAGCAACGCCCTGCGGTGTTTGATCCCGTTGGTACCGCCATTTATGCGCTTGGTTAGGCGGATGAGTTCATTGGCATTGTCTAGCCCCCAACGACTGGGCCATTTCGTCGTTGAGTCTCTGGCACCGGCGGGCGCATGTTGAGTGCCTGATGTGGACGGGTGTGATTGTATTCTTTGAGCCATCCATTGATGACGATTTGGGCCTGCCGTGTGGTGGTGAACCATTCCGCGTTGAGAACCTCGCGACGCAGCGTGCCGTTGAAGCGCTCGTTGTATCCGTTCTCCCAGGGTGAGCCGAGGTAGATCCTCATGGGGTCCACGCCGACGCGCTGGAGCCAG
>JBCDGN010000019.1:0-48250 GCA_038751255.1 Pseudomonadota bacterium | reverse complement strand
CTGCCGCCCGTCTGCGCCACATCGCCGGAACGCAGTGGTCTACCCGAAAGTACATGAACATGGCACCGCTATTCGCGGATCAAACCCAAGGAGCCGACGTCGCGTGAAAAGCAAAAGTGCGAAAGATCTTTGACACTACCCTCCCGCGTAGGTTCCCGCGCTCTTACCGATAGCGACGGCAATGAGGTGGGCCGCGCCCGCTGGATTGTCGAGCCACTGGGATTCGATGAAAACGAACAACCCACGCATTACGAGGTGCGCGCGTATCACATTTTCGATGATGGTGTGTTGGCTTTTGTCGTACCAATGTCGCAGCCTCGGACCGATCTGCTCCAGGCCAGCCCGTCCATGACCCCCGCCAACCAAGGCATCATCTTGGGCGGAACCGGTACCTTTGTGAACGCCCGTGGAACGGTCAACACCATACGTAAGACCGAGCCGATCGGGTTGGAGTTTCAGTACAACATTACCTGCGACTGAGCGGTTAATATGGCCTGTGACATGATAGAACGATCCATGGTCCCGCCTGTCTAGAGCAGCAGCACCCCGAGAACCTGACCGAAAAGCAGTTCAGAGTATCGAGCGGTGCTCGGGTGAGACTGCTTGTTTCATCTGCTGAGTCGAGAAAAACTGACTAAAACCAGATTTTGCTTTGACGCCTGGTGATCTTCGCATCCTTACGGCTCTATTCCGTCAGATAAGGCACCGGGTCTACGCTGTCGAAACCCTGCCGCACCTCGAAATGTAGGAAAGACGGATCGGCCTCGCGGACCACGGCAATTTGCTGCCCCCGGCTTACGCGAGCGCCTTTTTCCACCTGAATATCGTCGACATTGGCATAAACCGTCAGAAGATTGCCGCTATGTCGGATCACAACGATGGGCACTTGATCGACGTCCCGGGTGATCGCAGCCACCGTGCCCTCATCCGCAGCGATGACCTGAGCACCGCTGGGCGCTCCGAAATCCAGCCCTTCATTGCGGCGTTTGTCATAGCCACGGATAATACGACCCGAAACTGGCGTCAGAAGCCGCGTCGTGTCTGAAGCTGTCGTTCTTTCGCTATCAAGCGTTGCAGCTTGCGGGGCGGTGCCGGCTGCGGAGGCGGCTGCGACCGAGGGCAAGTCTTCTTGCGGCTGCGCGGTCGAGGCTGAAGGCGGTTGCGGCGAGGGGCTGCCTTCGCCCGGCGCGACTGTGGCCAGGGGATCCGCGTTCGGCGTTGTGGCGATGGCGACTGGGATCAGCAGAACCTGACCCTCGGTCACTGTAAGGGTCTCATCCAGTCCATTCCAATCCGACAAGGAGCGCGCCGAGACATTGTAGAGCCTGGCAATGGAGTAGGCGGTTTCTCCCCGCTGGACCACATGGCGGAGAGGCTCTGACACCGGTGCTTGAGGTTCATAGGCACCGCCTGTGCTTCCATCGGCGCGATCCAGCGCTGGCCCTGCAATCGAAGCGATACCGCCATCGGGGCTCTCTGCGACGCGGGTCGGTAGGACCACAACCTGACCTTCGCGCAAAGTCGTATCTTCTGGCAGGCCATTGGTCCGGGCCAACGCATCGGGGGATACGCCCAACCGCGCAGAAAGGCTCTCAACCGTATCGCCCGATTGCGCAAGCGCCACTTGATAGCTTGGGAAAGAGATCACGCCGCGACCGTCAGCGGCAGGTCGCTCTGCGGTGGGAAGCGTCGCGCCTCCTGTGTCGCGCGGTGGCGTAAATCCGGGCAGCGCCACATTCGTACAAGCGGTTGCGGCCATCAAAAGCCCAATTGCTGCCACATACTTCAGAAAGCTCAATGCTCTGGCCATGCTCTCAATCCTGCTGGGCCGGTCCGCACCTTTTGGCACGACCAAACCTCTCATGTTTTGCGGTCTCCTTATCAAATAATGCCGCGCTGCGGAAGCGGTTGACGGCTTGAGACGTTCAATCCGTCGGCATCCCGTCGATCAGGGGGACAAAGCGCACCTCTGACAGCTCTTCGTAGTCGAGCCCTGACGCCGTCTTGCGCACCTTGATCAGCCGTTGCACCGCATCGGACTGACCTACCGGTAGCACCATGATCCCGCCCACACGCAATTGGGACAGTAATGGTCCCGGTGGGTCTTCTGCCGCAGCAGTCACCAGGATGCGATCAAAAGGCGCTTGGCCCGGTAGACCGTGCGAACCATCGCCACAGAACACTGTCACATTCGACAGATCAATTGCCCGGAAGCGGTCTTGCGCTTCATCGGCAAGCCGCCGATGCCGGTCAATTGTATAGACCCGGCGGGCAAGCTGGCTCAGAACCGCGGCTTGGTAGCCAGAGCCGGTACCGATCTCAAGCACGGTATCGCGCGGCCCAACTTCAAGCGCTTCGGTCATTTTCGCAACAATGGTCGGCTGGCTGATGGTTTGCCCGCACGCAATGGGCAGGGGCATGTCCTCATAGGCTCTGGTCTCGAACGTACCGGTGATGAATAACCCGCGGTCGACCTGTTCCATCGCCGCCAGCACGCGATCATCCAAAACGCCCCGCGAACGCAGCGCGAAGACGAGTTGCATTTTGCGTGTTGCGGCGTCGTCGATCATTCAAGCTTGTCCTTGAGCGTCGCAAGCTGGTCGTGGGCAGTCAGATCGGCTCTGAGCGGTGTGACGGAAATGTAGCCTTCGAGATTGGTGGTCACATCGGTGTCTGGCCCGGTCGTCACAGACTGATCGCCGCCGCGTACCCAGAGAAAGCGCCGTCCCGAAGGCGCGAGGTAAGGCGCCATCGAAAACCCCGTGCCTTCGCGAAACCCTTGGCGGACCACTTTGAGCCCTTTGACATCGGCCGCCGGGACCGGCGGGAAATTCACGTTGTAGAAAAGCCTATAGGGGGCATCATCCCAGGTGGCGTTGTCGAGAAGTTTGCGGATGGTGGCTGCGCCATGGATCGCGGCGGCCTCAAATGGGTCATCGAGTTCGTTGTTTTGTGGCCCGTAAAACTGCGACAGCGCAATTGCAGGGAGGCCTTGAAGGGCTGCTTCCATCGCTGCTCCGATGGTGCCTGAATAGAGCACATTCTCCCCGGCATTGTTCCCGCGATTGACACCGGAAAGCACGAGATCGGGGCGGCTTTCACCAAGAACATCGTAGATCCCCGCCATCACACAATCCGCTGGCGTGCCTTCCGCGGCGAAACGGCGGGTGTCCATTTCTGCGATCATGGTGGGATGGGTGTAAGAGATGCAGTGCCCGACGCCCGATTGCTCAAAAGCCGGAGCTACGGTCCAAACCTCACCGTCCGGTCCAGCCAGATCGGTGGCAATGTCCAGAAGCACCTTTAGGCCCGGTGCATTGATACCGTCGTCATTGGTGATGAGAATACGCATGCTACGCCCCTTATGCCCGGTGCTTTCGTGATTAGGCCGGGGCGTGTGTTCGGGCAAGCTGTCGGGTGTTGCTATGTGCGACTGTGGCTTTGGGGTCAGGTTTCGACGGGGGTGTCGACCGGGATCGTGGCCCAAAGCCGCTCGGCTTCTGCGATGGGTTTTGTCAGCTGCGACTTATCCTCGCCGGGGAAAAAGCGCCCGCGCAGTGCCGTGGGCATAGGTCGCGGCAACAGAAGGTCGACATGTGGGCCGGTTTTGGCTGTTTCGGCCTGCCAGCTTTGCACCAGGGCCCGTTGCGCGGCTTTGGTCGCCCCATAGACACCGAAGAACTTCTGACCGTGAAAGCCGTCGTCAAAAAATATCGCGCGCGCGCCTTTTCGCGCCCTGAGAAGGGGGCTGACATAGGCAATGAGACGGCGGGTGGCCTCAACATTGGTTTGCCAGCTTTTGGTCCACTCTTTCTCATCGATCATCTCAGATGGTGACAGGGTTGCGGCATGGATTGCAGCATGAACCCAAAGATCGACCCCGCCCCAACGGTCATATGTCGACCGGCAAAGATGTTGCATGGCGCCGTCTTCGGTTACATCCATGGGGGCGAGTGTGGCTTGACCGCCTGCGGCTTGAATGCGGTCATCGAGCTCTTCCAGACCGCCCACTGTGCGGGCAACCGCAATGACATGATAGCCTGCTTTTGCGATGGTCTCCGCAAATGCCGCGCCCAGCCCGCGCGAGGCGCCGGTCACCAGCGCGGTCTTCTGTAAGCTTTTGTCGGTCATAGGCCGCTTAAATCGACTACCCGGCCCTGAAGCAAGCCAATGCAGTGGCAGCGGGCAGGAATTGCCGAGCCAACAGGGACACTCCCGCATTGCGCGGCCAAGGTTTTGCAGAGGATTAGCGGGGCGTCGCCTGCAACTCTGGCGCAGTGGCCGCAAGATCCAGCGCATCCAGACGCCGCGGATCAAGGGGGACCGCAAGGGTTTTTCCCGCCCCTTTGGCCGAGACAACGCCAGCAACCCGCCAGATGCCGCTGTCTTTTGCTAGAACAGGCGCCCCAGACGTGCCGAATGTCACCAAGCAGGACAGGGTGAGAACTGCGCTCACGGACCCATCAATTGGACAGGCACCACCGTCTGAAAGCGCGTGCGGCCGGTCCCAGCGATAACCAAGGATGCGATAGGGGCCTTCGGCTTCCGAAACGGTGGCGATCGGCTGAACCGCAGTGATCGGTGTTTGCAGTTTCAGGACGGCAATATCCCAAGGGACCGTCACACGGCGCTGTTGCACCCCATCTAGAAAATCGGGCGGGATGAGGATTTCGGACCCAATGCCAATCGCCGCGTATGTGCCGCGATACCAGCCTGGGACAAAACGCATTTCCTGGGCTGGCAAGGGCGTGCCGCTGGCCATGTCGGTGACGCAATGCGCCGCGGTCAGCACGGTGTCCGGAGCAATCAGCGTCCCTGTGCACATCTGTTGGGATTTATAGCCCGCCCGGTTGACACGACCGATGGCCGTCCAGTTGGCATGCTCCGCTTCAGATAGCAGTACAGGGTCTGTTTG
Organism: Pseudomonadota bacterium; assembly: GCA_038751255.1. GTDB lineage: Bacteria > Pseudomonadota > Alphaproteobacteria > Rhodobacterales > Rhodobacteraceae > JANSYP01. The sequence continues at coordinate 43,335 of JBCDGN010000019.1, read as the reverse complement.
GGCAGGCGCAGAAGCGTAGGACCCAATCCAACAAAGGCCAAGCGCCGCTGCGCTCCAACGCAAGCGCGCAGGTTTAAGCCATGCCGCGGTGCCTTTGCTTCTCTTCGGCCCGAAAACGGATGCCGCCAAGCGCCACCAGAGCGGCTGGGAGCAACACCAAACCGCCCGGCAGAGGGACCGCAGGTATGATATCGCCAATGCGAATTTGAGCTTCCGCGAGAGGCGGTATGAACCCGTCTGCACCATTATAGGTGACAGTAAAGATCGTCTCGCCAACGGGAAGCGTTTTATGGAGATAGTTATGATAGCCACAGCCTGTTGAATCACCTCGGGTCGCGCTTGTCCAAATGGTGTCGGTGCCGTTGCTGTTCACCACAGAAAAATCGAACCCAGCATTGAATGGCAGAGAGGACCCATCGCACTTCCCGAAGACTTGGAATGTTCTCAGAAACTGTGGTCCACCTTGGACGCGAACGGTGAAGCGCTCGACCTCCGCCCCAATGGTCAATGGAACAGGCGCGTACCAAACATAGGACTCGCCTAGCCCAGGCACGTCAAAGATGTCTCCGGGATCATCAAAGACGGTGCCGGCACTTGCGGTGACTGGGCACAGGGCCAGTAGCAGGCCTGCGAAAAGACTTTTCAAGATCGCCTCCCCTTAAATCTCGAGCATTATGGGGAAAGAATAGGCACCTTTGCTCAAATTGTCGACGAAATGAAAACTTTTGGTGGCTGGCTATGGAGGGCTGCCAGCGGCTGCTGCGGCCAAAGCTATTGAAAACGTTGCTATTCTGCTGCTTTCAATTCGAAACCCCGTTCCAGCATGTCGGCCGGTTGTACTGGATAGTCGCCAGAGAAGCAGGCATCGCAATATTGCGGTCGCGCGTCGTTCCGGCCGCCAGCCTCGCCAACCGCCCGGTAGAGGCCATCGAGCGAGATAAACTTCAGCGAGTCCACGTCCAGATGATGCCGCATTTCCTCTTCGCTCATGGTCGCCGCGAGAAGCTTTTCGCGCTCCGGTGTATCAACCCCGTAGAAACAGGGCCAAGCGGTTGGCGGAGAAGCGATCCGAAAATGCACTTCTGCAGCGCCGGACTCCAGGATCATCTCTTTGATCTTGCGACTTGTGGTGCCGCGGACCACGCTGTCATCGACCAAGATCACGCGTTTGCCACTGACCAAGGCACGGTTCACGTTCAGCTTGAGCCGTACGCCCATATTGCGGATCTGCTCGGACGGCTCAATGAAGGTCCGGCCCATATATTGGTTGCGGATGATCCCCATCGCGTAGGGGATGCCCGATTCTTGGCTATAGCCGATTGCCGCTGGGGTTCCGCTATCGGGCACGGGGCAGACGAGATCGGCCTCGACCGGAGCCTCTCGGGCAAGCTCTACACCGATTTGACGGCGGGTCTCATAGACCGAACTGCCGCCGAGAATGCTGTCTGGGCGTGAGAAATAGACATGCTCAAAAATGCAAAAGCGGCTTGGTGTCCGTTCAAACGGGAAGTAGCTGACAACGCCACTTGCTTCGGTGATCACCACCATTTCGCCGGGTTCGATCTCGCGCACGAACTCCGCCCCTATGATATCGAGTGCACAAGTTTCCGAGCTGAGCGCCCAGCCATCGCCGATCCGGCCCAAAACCAGAGGGCGAACCCCCAGAGGGTCTCGTACACCGATAAGCTTGGTGCGTGTCATCGCAACGACGCTAAAGGCGCCTTCGACACGGCGGAGCGCGTCTTTCATTCGCTCTGGGATGTCGCGCTGCAGAGAGCGCGCCATCAGATGGATGATGCATTCGCTGTCGGAAGAGGACTGAAAAATTGACCCTCGATCGATCAACTCCCGGCGAAGCGCAACGGCATTTGTTATGTTGCCATTATGGGCAATCGCGGCCCCGCCCATGGAGAACTCGCCGAAAAAGGGCTGCACGTCACGGATCGCGGTATTGCCCTTCGATCCAGAGGTTGAGTAGCGCACATGCCCGATCGCGAGAGGGCCTGGAAGATTGTCCATCGTCGCTTGATTGGTGAAGTTGTCGCGGACATAGCCGAAGCGGCGGGCAGAGTTGAACCCCGCCATCGGATGATGCGAGACAATCCCGCCGGCTTCCTGGCCGCGATGCTGAAGCGCATGCAGCCCAAGCGCCACGAAGTTTGCCGCCTCTGATGTCCCGATGACGCCGAAGACACCGCATTCTTCGCGGAGCTTATCGTCGTCGAAAGGGTGGCGCGGTAGTTCTGTCGGAGCCGCCCGATGTTCAGTTTCGGTATTCTGCGTCACGGGCGCGATCTCCGAATCCGCATCCTGGAATCGTTCTGACATATAGGCATCCGCAAAGGGTGTGTCACGAAAGGATCACAATTCTCCTGTGGGTAACTCAGAGATGGGAATTAGGTGCCGCAGAAACCGACAAGTTCTTCGTAGCGCTCGACAACCCAGCCGGGTGCGTCTTCGGGGATTTGTTCATTCACCCGCGCGCCCAGATCGTCCAGAACAGCGACTGTGCGCGAGTTGTCCACCATGGGCATGTTCCCAGGAACCAGCACACGTTCATAGACAATCAGGGCAGCGACGACGAGCACAACGCCTCTGAGCGCTCCGAAAAGAAACCCGAATGCCTGGTCGATCCCGCCGAGCGCTGAGCGCTGCACAAGAGTCGAGAAAAGCGGTGTGAAAACCGACACGATGATCAGAGCGAGCGCAAAGACTGCGCTGAAGGCCACGATGATGGCCAATTCGCAGCTGTCGCGAAGGAAGTCGCCTATGAAAGGGATTTCTTTGACCAGCGGTTCGGCTTGCGGCGCAAACAGGAACGCAACGATCGCCGCCACAACCCAGCCCAGAATTGCCATGATTTCGCGCACCAGCCCGCGTGAATAGGCCAAAAGCGCAGAGACGACGATGATGACTGCGACTATGCCATCGACGATCGTGAAGCCTTCCATGCGCTTTGCCCCTAGCTGTCTGCCGCGCCGAACATATCGCCCAGAAAGGCGCTGAGGTCGGAGTATTGTTGTGCCTCGATCGCCCCATCTTCCGGAAGTCGTGTCCCAGCAGATAGGAGCGCTCTGCTGAAACCAAGTTTCCCGGCTTCTTTCAACCTGTTTTCCGACAAACCAGCGGGACGCAGCGCACCAGAGAGGCTCAGCTCCCCGAAAACCACCATGCCCGCAGGCAGTGGTGTGTCGCGCAGGGCCGACATCAAGGCTGCCGCGACAGCCAAATCAGCAGACGGGTCAGACACCCTTAAGCCCCCGGCAATATTGAGATAAACGTCCATTCCCGACAAGCTGATCCCGGCGCGAGCCTCAAGGACCGCTAAGATCATTGCCAGCCTGCCGCTATCCCATCCGAGCACTTGTCGGCGCGGTTGACCGAGTGGCGAAGGCGCAACAAGGGCTTGAAACTCGCACAAAACTGGGCGGGTGCCTTCGATCCCGGCGAAGACCGCCGCACCCGGCACGGGCGCATCGCGATCGGTCAAAAACAGGGCTGAAGGGTTGCGCACCTGGGCGAGACCCTTCCCGGTCATCTCAAAGACGCCAATTTCGTCCGCCGGGCCGAAGCGGTTTTTTACCGCGCGGAGGATCCGGTGGGCTAGGCCACGTTCACCTTCGAAATAAAGCACCGTATCGACCATATGTTCGACCACACGCGGACCGGCGATTTGACCATCTTTGGTGACGTGGCCCACCAAGATCACGGCGATCCCTCGCCGTTTTGCAAAACTCACCAATTCATGGGCCGCCGCGCGGACTTGGCTGACCGATCCTGGTGCGCTTTCAACAGTGTCGAGCCACATGGTCTGGATCGAGTCAATCACCACCAGGTCGGGGCGTTCGGCCTCAAGCGTGGTCAGGATATCGCGCAGATTGGTCTCTGCGCCCAAAGACACATCGGCTTCCTCTAGCCCGAGCCGCTCAGCCCGCATTCTGACTTGCGCCGCGGCCTCTTCCCCAGAGATGTAGATCGCTTTCAGCCCGCGTTTGGCGAAGGCTGCCGTGGCCTGCAGGAGAAGCGTCGATTTGCCAATGCCCGGATCCCCGCCGATCAGCACCGCAGACGCAGCGACAAGCCCACCCCCGAGCACGCGATCCAGTTCTGCGACGCGGCTTTCGGTGCGAGGGGAAGGGTCGTCCGCGGCGGAAAGGTCAGACAGCACGACTGTTCGACCGCGTGAGGTGCCGAGCCCCTTGCCCGGCCCTGCGGACAGCCCGGTATCCTCGCTGATCGTGTTCCATGCCCCGCAAGCATCGCAACGCCCCGACCATTTGGAGTGTCGAGCGCCACAGGCAGAGCAGGCGAAGCTTTCGGATTTAGCCATGCGATGCTTTCGCCCAGGCCGACGACAGGCGCAAGGCTCAGATCCCGCCCCGCCAGGTGATCACGGCAAGGGCGAGAAACAGGGTGAGCCCCAGCCGCACAATCTCGATGCGTTGATCACTCGTCTCTAGCCGCGACACCTCCAGTTGTAGCCCCACGACGATCCCAGCGGGGACCAGTACAACCAACAGTGCGATGACAGAGGGAAGACCCAGAATGCTGCCCAAAAGGACGATGAAGACCAAGAGGCAAGACAACGGCACAAACACGCCCATCAGCGCCACAAAATGCCCGACATGGGTCCTGAGATCCTGTGCTCCAATCGCGCGAAACCAAGACACGGTCAAAACCAGCGCGTAGCACCAAAGCACCAGCGAGCAGATTTTGATGATCAGAACAGCGAGCGGCAGCGTCTCCATGCCCTAAGCTTAGTCACCGCGCCGCCGCAGACAAGGGACCAAAGACCAGGCTGGCTTTCGTGGGCCCTACCAACGGCTATGGGCTGGTCTCGGAGCCTTCAAGCGAAAGCGTTCTGTCGCGGAGCCACGCCACAAAGCCGCGCGGGTCATTGTCCCAGACCGCGCGTTCTTCTTCCGAGATCGGTGTGCCCACAATAGGGCGTTGTGGCTTTCCAAGGGCGTGACGCACTTCACCAAGCAAAAGACCCTGGCGCAACGTTGCTGAGACCAGGTTCGCGATCTGATAGGCACGGCTGTTTTGACCGGGAAAACGAACCGGCACGACCTGCGCCCCAGACCGGCGGATCATCTTGGCGGTGAATGGGTTCCAGTCGCGCTCAACCGCCGGGCCGAACCATGATTGCGACGCCGCAACCACGCCTGAGGGAAACAGCGCAATCACGCCGCCTTGGCTTAAATGCGCCATCGCCGCGCGGCGCATTTCCAGATTTTTCTCCAGTGCATCGGGTTCGTGATCGAAGGGCACAGGCAACATGAACTGCTCGATCTCTCCCACGCCGGTCAGCAACGACCGTGTGAGGATTTTGTAGTCCGTTCGCACGCGTCCGATCAGTTCGGCCAAGACCATTCCATCGACCAATCCATGGGGGTGGTTCGCGGTGACGACCAGGGGCCCCTCTTTGGGGATACGCTGGATCTCTTCCTCTGGTGTCAGCAGTTTGATGCCCATCACATCGAGCGCCTGCGCCCAGAAGGGTTGGCCTAAGGGGACGCCCATAGCTTCAAACTTGCGGATCAGATGAAGCAGGTGCAACTTCCCGGTCACGAATTCTACCGTCTGGATCGCTCCGCGTTGAACCGGGTTGGTGAAGGTGGTCGCATAGGACAACCGCCGGCGATCATAGGGTTGATCGCTCAGGTTTTGGCCATCGCCCTGGCCTAGCAATTGACGGGTTTCTCGCGCTTTGCCTGGGGCCGGTCCGGCGGATGCCTTGCGGGGCCTAAGCTTGACCAAAGCCATCTTTGCACCTTCTAAGGCAACACCGGGACCCAAATACCATGGACCAGATTATCGCAAGATGTACACAGCGCAAGGCGCGCGGCGAGCAACGCGCGCGGCGGTCGAGCCCAAAAAATACTCTTCCACACCAGGACGCTGTGACCCGACGATGATCAAATCCATCCCGTGTTTTTCGGCAAAGTTCACGATCCCAATCCCGGCTTTGCCTGTTTCCACAACGGTTTCGATATCACTTTCGCCTGCGGCGACCGCGTTGAGTTTTTCCGTCACCCGAGCCGTGACATGGTTGGCGGGCTTGAGATCGATGAATTCTGCCACATAGCCTGGGATCTCCTCAAGAAGGGTCAGCAGCGTGATCCGACCATCTGGATCGAGCAACCGCCGTGCGACCTCGATCTTGCGGGACACCAAGCCTTCATGGTCCAGAGCGACGGGGATGAGGATACGTTTATGCATGGATGTCTCCTTCGAGATGATCAGAGCAGGTTACATGCGAACAACGGCCATAATGCCCGATAGAACCCGATTTTGGTATGCATGGACGCACAGCTCGGACGCACGACATCAGATCAGCCATTGTCTGAAGCCAAGGCACGGGCTTGGTCGAGATAGTGCTTAGGTACTTGTAAACCATGGGCTCGCGCCGCCGCGAGCGCTGCTTTGCGCCGCTCTCCCGGCAATCGGGCACCATCAAGGACGTCAATCACGCTGATCAGTCGTTCCAATCGGGCTCTGAAGGCATCAATGTCATGCGGGCGCAACGCCAACAAGAATTGTCCTGTGCCAGGTGGTGGCCCCTCGGCACTGAAGAAAGAGGACGCCTCCCTGCTAGACTGCGCGCCGGTGAAGGTGGCGGCTAAGATCTCTACCATCAACGCCAGGGCGGTGCCTTTTGCCTCCCCAATGGGTACCATCGTGCCTTCTAGTGCAGCTTCAGGGTCGGTAGTGGGGACGCCGTCTTTATCGAGCGCCCAGCCATGCGGGATTGTTGTGCCGGACTTCTTGGCGTGCATCACCTTACCGCGCGCCACGCGAGACAGCGACAGATCGATCACCAGCGGTTCTGCGCCAAGGCGTGGCACAGCGAAAGCGATCGGGTTGGTACCGAAGACGGGCACTTTCGCTCCCCAAGGGGCAATCGCGGCAGGGGCATTGGCGACCATGATGCCGACGCATCCCGCCTCTGCGATCTTTTGCACTTGGACGGAAAGCGCCCCGCAATGATGCGATCTTGTCACCGATATCGACGCACAGCCGCTGTTCTTTGCGGCTGCAATGCCATGGGCGATGGCCAAATCCAGCGCCGGATACGCAAACCCATTGCCCGCATCCACCAAGATAGCGCCGGGCTCTTTGCTGATGAGTTTCGGTACCGCATCGGCCTTCACTTTTCCGGACCGAGCTTGCGCGATATAGTCGGCCAGGCGCGAGAACCCATGTCCCGCCTGTCCTTCGGCTTCTGCAGCAACCAACGCTTTCGCGACCGATAGCGCGCTCTCGTCGCGCACGCCATGGCTGACCAAAGCGCGGTGAAGAAGCGCCTCGGCATCGGACAAAGAAATCGTTTCATTCTCTGCCGACGCCGCCGGGCGCGCCACAGAGCCGCTGGCCGGGCTCATGCGCTGCGATAAAGCTTGGTCATCGAAAACTCGCGATGGCCGAGGGTTTCTGCGGCGGTGTTGCGGCCATTGGCAGTCCGGCAGATCATTTCAATGAGAGCGTCACCGGCTTCATCCATGGTCATTTCGCGGCGCAAAATGCCCGAGACATCGACATCGACATGCTCACTCATCGTGCGCACCGTGCGCGGGTTCGCAGTGATCTTGATCACGGGGACAATCGGGTTCCCGACCACATTTCCTTGTCCTGTTGGGAAGGTGTGAATAACGGCGCCACCGGCGGCCATGAGCGTGACGCACTCCGCCGCGGCGGAAGAGCTGTCCATGAAATACAAACCGGCGCCAGAATTCGGCGGCTCGGCGGGGTCGAGGATATCGATATATTGCGACGTCCGTCCGATCTTTTCGAGATTGCCGAGTGCCTTTTCCTCAATCGTGGTCAACCCGCCCTCGATATTGCCCTTGGTGGGTTGGCTGTCGGACAGATCATCGGTTTGGTGGGCGAAGATCACATCATCCTGATAGGCCTTCCACATCGCATACCAGCGCTCCCCCACCTCTTCATTGATCGCGCGTTTCTGGCAGATATGCTCTGCGCCAGTGATTTCAGAGGTTTCCCCGAAAAAGCCAGTGATGCCTTCGGGGAGTAGCTTGTCATACATATTGCCAACGGTCGGGCAGGACCCAAGACCGGTGGTCGTGTCGCTTTCACCGCATTTGGTGGAGACCCAAAGCTCTGAGATCGAGCATTCTTCGCGCTGATATTCACTGGTCACATGCACGAATTCCTTAGCCGCCCAAGAAGCCGCGCGAATGGTCTCAAAGTCCCCGTTCTGTTCGATGGAGAACTCTGCCACCGGTTTGCCCGTTTCACGAATGCCATCTGCGATTTTCTTGGTCCAGCCTGGCTCAATCCCGATCACCACTACAGCGGCGACATTGGGGTTGGACCCAGTGCCGATCATGGTGCGGAAATGCAGTTCCAGGTCCTCGCCAAATTGCAGCCGCCCATAGGAATGCGGCAACGCCAGGGTGCCTTTGACATTGTTGGCAACCGCTTCGCAGGCCGCATTTGAGATATCGTCGACCGGCAGTATGATCACGTGATTGCGGACGCCGACCCGACCGTTTTCCCGCCGATAGGCCCGGACAGTCATGTTTGAATATTTGGATGCCATGAGATCGGTTCCTTACCAGCGTTTTGTCTTGCAATTATGGGTATGGACATGCGCCCCCTTGGGGATATCGGCGATGATCTTGCCGATATCCTCCCCATACTTAAACGCTGTATCGCCTTCCTTGAGGTCTTTCAGCGCGACCTTGTGGCCAATTGGGATGTCGGCTTCGGCGGTGAGGCGAAAGATCGAGTTGTCATGGGTGACACAGGCGAGCATGTCGGTGCCGGCGGTCAACCCCTCGACGACGACCACGCCCACATTATCGGCATGTTCGTGGACAAGTAGATGGGGAATTTCGGCCATTGGGTCTTCTCCTTAGGCATCGGGTTTTAATATGATCTTGGGGGCGGGCACGCGGCCGGCGCGGATATCGCCAAAGGCCTGCGCCCCGTCTGCCAGCGGGCGCGTTTCGGTCCAATTCGGGGTTCCCAAGCGACCATCGAAAAGCGCTTGAGCACAATCGCGGAATTCTTGGGCCGTGTAGCAGTAGCTGCCGATGACAGTGATCTCTTGCAATGTCATCTTTCGGATGTCGAGCCCGCCTTCACCATCGCCAAGCCCGAGATGAACAATGACGCCGCCAGGCTCAATCAACTCACTCGCCACTTTGCGGGTGCCCGCGTAACCCACAGCATCGATGATCAAGGGATAGCTGCCAGAGGGTGCGGCCGTTGTGGGGAAATCGCAGTGCGCGTCCAGGAACGCGCGTCGCGTCGGATTGGGTTCCGAGACGATCACGTCCTCGCAGCCCATGGCTTTCAGCGCAAGCGCCGCCGCCACTCCAATGGCGCCGCCACCAATGATCAAGGCGCGTCGGTCTGAGGCATCGTGCAGCGCATTCAGCCCCAGTTTCGCGGCATGCCAGCTGACTGAAAGCGGTTCGACCAGTGCGGCTTTTTCCAGTTCGAATTCATCTGGTACGGTGACCAGGTTTTCCTCTGGGATCCTTAAGTATTGGGCGAATGCGCCTTCCCGAGGGGGCATTGAGATGATTTGTCGGTTGGGGCAGATATGTTCGCGGCCCGCCTTCCGGGCTGGGCTATCTTTCGAGACCACAAGCGGATTGACGGTGACGCGTTCGCCGTCTCGCGGCCCGCCGACGACCACACCGGCGGCCTCATGGCCAAGGATCAAGGGCGCGGGGCGGCGGGCATCGTGGCCGAGATAGCCATGCATGTCAGAGCCGCAGATGCCGACGCTGTCGATGCGGATGATGACCTCACCATTCAGCGGCTCTGGATCGGCGGCATCGCGAAATTCCATGGCCTCTGGGCCTGTGTAAACGAGAGCTTTCATTTGGCGGTAAAGCCTCCATCCACCATCAGGACCTGTCCTGTGACATATCGTGACGCCTCGGAACAGAGAAACAAAAGCGGGCCGTCGAGATCCTCTGCCGTTCCGTTACGCCCGATGCAGGTCTGAGCAGCGTTCCGTGCGGCACGGTCTGTGTCGTCAAACACCGCTGCGGTAAGCTCGGTTGGGAAAAACCCAGGCCCGATGGCGTTTGCGTTGATCCCATGGGCGGACCAAGCTTCGGCCATGGCCCGGGTCATTTGCGCCACGCCGCCCTTTGTCGCGCCATAGGCGATGCCGTTAGGAAACGCGCGGAACGACTGCAGCGAAGCGAAGTTCACGATCCGGCCCCAAGACTTGCTGCGCATTGACGGCACAAACGCCTTGCTGAGAAAGAATGGCGCCGTGAGGTTGATGTCCAGTGTCGCTTGCCAGTTTGCCGGCGTGACATCGTCGGCAGCTTCACGCGCATTGAGCCCCGCGGCGTGGACCAAGATATCTGGGGGCCCAAACGCGCTCGCGATCCGCGCGACCAAATCCGGCAGACGGATCTGATCGGCCAAATTTCCGGCGACAGCTGCGGCGTCACCATCGGCCTGGCGTTGCCAGTCTTCCAGTGCCTCCCGTCGCCGCGCGACGCCCACAACCTTGGCCCCGGCATCCGCCAGGACCTTTGCGGCATGTCGGCCAAGACCGGAGCTTGCACCGGTCACGCAGGCAACCCGGCCTGCCACCGAAAAAAGAGCATCGCTTGCAGCCACTTTACCCCTCAGCCGTCAGATCGAAGGATTCATCAGGAAAGTACTTCTTCAGGCGGATGTCCGCGGAGCGTGCGTGCCCCTCCATCCCTTCAAGGCGCGCGATCCGCGCTGTGGCCTCTGCCACGGGCTTTGCCCCTTCGCGGGTGGAGCGCTGCCAGGTCACGATCTTCATGTATTTATGAACGCTCAAGCCGCCGGTGTAGCTCGCAGCGCCTGAGGTCGGCAGGACATGGTTGGTGCCAGAGGCTTTGTCACCAAAGGCCACGGTGGTTTCTTCGCCCAGAAAGAGCGAGCCATAGCAGCTCAGCCGGCCCAACCACCAATCGAGGTCACCCGCCTGTACAGTCAAGTGTTCCGGGGCGTATTCGTCTGAAGTCGCAGCCATGTCTTCGCGGTCATCGCAGAGGATCACCTCGGCATAGTCGCGCCAGGCTTGCGTGGCATTATCGCGGTTCACCTCGGGCAGATCTTCGATCAATAGCGGGACGAGCCGGATCACCTCTTCGGCGATCGCTCTGTCATCGGTGACCAGCCAGACCGGCGAGTTGTATCCATGCTCTGCCTGGCCCACCAGATCGGTGGCCACAACCATAGGATCGGCAGAGCCATCGGCCAAAATCAGACTGTCGGTCGGCCCCGCGATCATATCGATGCCCACGCGGCCAAAAAGCATCCGCTTGGCTTCTGCTACGAACTGGTTGCCCGGGCCCACGAGGATATTCGCCTTTGGCAGCCCGAAGAGGCCAAAGGTCATCGCTGCGACGCCTTGTACGCCGCCCATTGCCAGGATGCGATCCGCCCCGCAAACATGGGCCGCATAGATGATCGCGGGCGCAATCCCCACCGACGGACGCGGCGGCGAACACGCGGTGATGTTCTTACAACCGGCGACTTTCGCAGTGGTGACCGTCATAATCGCGCTGGCGATGTGGCTGTACCGGCCGCCAGGAACGTAACAGGCTGCAGTGTCGACGGGGATCGCCTTTTGACCGGCAATCAGACCTGGCACGACCTCGATCTCGAAATCGGAAACCGTGCCTTTTTGGGCTTCCGCGAACTTCTTCACATTGGCATGGCTAAACTCGATATCACGGCGGAGCTTCTCGGGCACTTGCGCCGCAGCGGCGGCAATGGCCTCATCGCTCAATAGGATTTCGCCGTCATATTTGTCGAATTTTTGGGCGTACTCTATTGCCGCTGCGTCACCCCGTTCTTCGATATCGTCCAGAATGCCTTTGACGATACGCTGCGTCTCGCTCGCGTCACTGCGGGCATGAAGCTTGGCTTTCTTGAGATACTCTCTCGGCATCAGATCAAACCTATTTGTAGATATCGGGAAGAAGCGTCGTTGAGATCGCTGGGACATAGCCGATGAAGAGCGTGACGATCAGCATGAAAAGCACGAAGGGGATTGCGCGATAGGCGATCTTGAGGATCGACTCCCCCGTGAGACCCGAAACCACGAAGAGGTTCAGACCCAGAGGCGGTGTGATGAAACCCACGCCAAGCGCGGTGATCATCATGATACAAAATTGGATCTCGTTCATGCCGATATTGTCGGCGAGCGGTTTCAGGATCGGCGCGAGGATCACGATAGTGGGCGTGGTTTCCATAACGCAGCCCGCCGCGATTAGAATGCCTATCATCATCAAGATGAGCACCCACGGCTCATTGCTGACCGAGGTCGCTGCGGCGACAAACCCTTGCGGAACACCAAGGATCGCGAGGGCCTGCGCAAGCGGCAGAGAAAAGGCGATGATCGGGAGGATCACACCGTTCACCTTGGCTGAGCTCACCAGCATTGCTGGGAAGTCCGACAGTTTCAAAGTGCCAAGAATGAAGCCCATGACAATGGTCACAACCACGGCCGTTGCGCCTGCCTCTGTTGGGGTGAGCCGCCCAGAGAAGATCCCATAGAAGATGATGCCTGGCACGATAAACGCGTACCATCCCGATTTAAGCGCCACGCCCAGACGGCTCGCCCATTCCGAGAATGCCATGTTGCCGCCACCTTCCCAGCCATAAAGCCGGTTCATGATGATGTTCGTGGCGAGTATTGACAGGAGGATCGCGATCCCGGGGATGAGCGCCGCCAAAAAGAGTGTGGAGGCCGATATGCCGAGGACCAAGCCAATGATGATATAGGCGATGGAGGGTGGGATCAGGATCCCGGTACACGCACCCGCAGCAACCAGTGCGCAGGCATAGGGACGTGGATATCCGGACTCGACCAATCGATCGATCGTCATGCGGCCCACTGCGGCGGCCCCCGCAGCGTCAGAGCCGGAAATGGCCGCGAACATCCCGCAGACCAGAACCGTTGCAGAGCCAAAGCCCCCTTTGGCAAATTGCGTCAGCGCCTCGGCCACATCCAGGAATTTTCGACTGAGCCCGGTTCGGACCAAGACGTCTCCCGTGAGAATGAACAAAGGCACCGCGGTGAGCGCGAAATGGTCGATCCCGTGAAACAGGCTTTCGCCCACCAGCGACAGCGGCAGCGCGCCCGAGATCAGCAGCATCAAGATCGCGGCAGAGCCAATCGCGGCCCAAACTGGGACTGCAAGTGCGACAAGGAGAATGAAAAGCAGCACAGGCCCGTAAAAATCCCAACCAAGGATCACGGTCTGCTGCTCGAGTTGGTTCCACATCATGGCGCGGCCCTCAGTCGAACAGTTTATCGCCTTCGTAGACGGGCCGGCCGTAACGAAGGTCTTGGATGTCGCGTAGGAAGGATTGCACGAGGCGGAAAACCACAAGCGCAAACCCAATAGGAACGGCGGAAAGGAACCACACCTGGCTGACGCGGAGGCCGTGGGTCACCGACCCGAACTTGGCGGAGACAACAACCGTCTCAAAGGACCAGTACAACGCCACAAGGGCGACCAGAAACATCACGATGTCGCCAAAGATGTAAAGCAGCGCTTTCACCCTCGGGCCGACATATTGCAAGATCACGTCAATCCGGATGTGACCACGTTCGCGCACCGCTGCCGCAGCCCCAATCCAGGCCAGATAGATGAAGGAATAGCGTACGATCTCTTCCCCCCAGATCGACGAGTAAGAAAAGATCTCGCGACGGAGCACCTCGATGAACATCGTGGCCACGAGCATCACGTAAAACACAAGGAGCGCCCATCGTTCCGCATTGCGGTTCAGGGCTTCAAGTATCTGTGGCATACAAATCTCCCGTGTACGGACGCGAAGCTGTCGTGCCCGGGTTGCGGTCTTTTGGGTTTTTCCTAGGGCCCGAGCCGACATCGATGATGCCGGCCCAGGGACTGGGTTTTAGGCGTCGTGGACGTAGTAGCGCCCTTGCGTGTTGGCGCCTTCTTCAAGCTTGGCGAACGCGTCCATTGATCCAGCCAGATCGACTTTGAACTGATCCCAATCAGGCAACTGGTATCCGCCTGCTGCTTTCCAAGCGTCCAATTGGTCTGAGCTTAGAGAATGGAACTCGACACCGGCTTTGCGCAATTCAGACATCGCATATGTCCGGGCAGACGGCACTTTTGCGAGGTTTTGATGCGCTGTCATTTCACCGGCAAACTCGATACCTTCTTGAACGTCCGAGGGCAGTCCATTGAACCATTCGAGGTTCATCGAATAAACCTGGCTGTCTGGCACCGCCTGCGTAAAGGTCACATGGCTGAGGATGTCTTTGAAGCCAAAGACATAGAGCGCGCCCACAGAGGGATCGAGCGCGTCGGCCACACCTTGTTTGATGGCGGATGGTGTCTCACCCCAAGCAACCGGCGTCGGGTTCGCGCCGACCATGCGGTAGTATTGCTGGAGCATCTGCGAGCCCGGCACGCGGAACTTGATGCCCTGCATGTCGCTTGGGCTCAAGATCGGGCCATCGTCATCGCCTTTGCGCAGCGCCACAACCCGCGGATCGATCACGACATAGAACAGCGCTTTGAAGCCTGACGCCTCGACCTTTGGATGCACTTCGTTCTTCCATGCCTCAGAGGTCACCAGGTTGGTGAAGCGCTGATTGGAGCCGCAGAAATAAGGCAGGTTGATCAGATCGACGGCACTGGCGAAGGGCGCAAAATTGGACAAGGAGTGTTGCGCGCATTGGATTGTTCCGGTTTGCACTGCTTGCGCGAGCGCGCCGCCCGCACCCAACTGACCACCTGGCGCGAGCTTGACATAGACCTTGCCATCGGTCGCGTTTTGGATGTTCTCTTTCAGGTCGAGCTGCATGATCGGATAGCTGCGCGACGCGCCAAGCACATAGGCTGTGGCCAACGTCATGGTGTGATCGGCTGCGCGTTCCCGTTCGCGCTCTTCCTGTTGTGTCTGCGCTGCTGCTTGGCTTGACCAGAGCATCCCGCCTGCACCGGCAACCATGGCGGCTGTGAATCCGCCGGTTCCGACGAGTTTCAGAAAGTTCCGGCGTTCTTCCGACGCGAGATCTTTGTCCTTGAAGTCCATAAGCTCCTCCCTTCGAGCGTTATTGGATGTTTTCAATGTTGTTCATCGATCTTTCGACTGGGCTTCTTTTTTTAAGATCGCCACCACGAAACAGATCGCCGCTGCGAACAGAAGCAACATCTCTGAGACATCGCCCAGAGCGGGCGTGCCCGACATGGCACCATAGACAACGTTCATCACGAAGCCTGCGAACAGCAAACACGATAGGATCAGCGCCAAGGTGTTCCCTCCCAGCCTCGGACGATTCCCCTATGATGTAAGCGCTTACATTTTTACTTGCAAGCTTTTCCGTCCTACGCAAGTTTGACACTATCGGAGAGCGCCGTACGACGGGGAAGGGCGCTCTGAGGGGGCGGCAGCAAGACCGGAAGACGTTGCAGACAGACCTTGAGAACAAGGGAAATATACCGACGCTGGAGGATGTTGCCAAACGCGCTGGCGTCTCTACAGCGACTGTTTCTCGCTGTCTAAACTCGCCAACCCAGGTGACAGACCGCACGCGAGAACGGGTGATGGCGGCAGTGAAAGATCTTGGTTATGCCCCCAATTTCGGTGCCCGCGCGCTGGCCGCAAAGCGCACCAACACCTTTGGAGCGATTGTGCCAACGATTGAAAGTTCGATCTTCGCGCGCGGGCTTCAAGCGTTGCAAGAGGAACTCGGAGACCACGGTATCAACCTCTTGGTCGCAAGTTCGTCCTACAAGCCTGAACTCGAAGAAGACCAGATCCGATCGCTCATCGCGCGTGGCGCGGATGCGCTGTTTCTGATCGGTTACGAACGCACGGTATCGTCCTATGAATTTCTGAGGCAACGCCAGGTGCCCTATGTGATTGCCTGGGCGCATGATCCATCGCAGTCGCTGCCGTCGATTGGTTTCGACAACCGACAGGCGATGCAGGAGCTTGCCGAACAAGTGATTGCCCTTGGGCATCGGTCGCTTGCTCTGATCTCGGCAAATCGAGAAGGCAATGACCGTGCCCGAGAACGTGCCGAAGGTGTGCTGGCGGCCATGCGCCACCACGGTCTCGATCCCGCCTCTCTTCACATCGTCGAGACACCCTATTCCATCTCCAATGGGGGGGACGCGCTTGCGCAAATCCTGAAAGACGCGCCAGAGACCACCGCGGCGCTTTGTGGCAATGACGTACTTGCTGCAGGGGCGCTGACTATGGCGCGCAGCCTTGGGCTCCGCGTGCCGCAGGATATCTCGATCACTGGCTTCGATGACATTGAGATTGCCGAGATCGTTTCGCCGCGATTGACAACTGTTCACGTCCCGCACCGGAAGATGGGGCGTCAAGCGGCCAAGCTTTTGGTCGAGTTGCGAAATGAAGGGACCGCGGGACCCAGCATTGTGCTGGACACATCTGTGGTCTGGGGCGAGTCCCTCGGTCCGGCGCGGACCAAACCCCTTGTCTTAGAGTTGACTTAGAGTGGCCTCAGGTGCGCGCTGCTTCAAACGCCGCCCAAGCTTGCTCAAATGCGTCAAAGTCAAACCCCTCTTGGCGGGCGGGTTCTAGGATTATTTTTTCTGTCTCTAGCAGCTTTAGGATCGCGGCTTCCAGGTGGTCGATGACTTCTGGTGGCACCACCAGGGCCCCGTGGCGATCAGCATGGATGAGATCGCCGTCTTGCACTGTCATTCCAAAAATCTGAACCGGCGTGCCGATCTCTTTGATATGGACAAAGCCATGGCTAGGCCCAATGGAACCGGCCACCACAGGAAACCCCGCGGGCAGATCGCCAAGATCGCGCATCACCCCATTGGTGAGGGCGCCTTTCAGACCGAAGCCTTTGTGAATCGTGGTGTTAATCTCACCCCAATAGGCGCCGATGCAGTCGGGAAAATCCATGTCCTCAATGACCGCGACCGAAGGTGCGGCTCCGGAGGCCATGTGTCGGTAATAGGCCATGCGCCGGCTGCGGATCGTCTCTGGCGGCTCGTCCGGCGGCGCAAGTGCAGCGATCTTGGCTGTGCGCGCGCGGCCGACCAGGGCGCCGCCTGCTGGGTCTGAGCAAAGCATGGTGCCCCGGGTGAACGCATCGAATCCGCGTTTGCCCTCCGCCACTTCGATGGCATTGCAAACAGTGGGCGTGTCGACCTGTTGCAGCAGAGCGAGCAGGGATGGTGTCATATCTCCTCCAGCCAGCGGGTCAGCGCCGCCGTGGTTTCCTCGGGTTTCTCCAAGCATGGCAAATGCCCAGCATCTTCGATGATCACGAGCTTGCTCTGCGGCACAAGGCGGTGCATCAGCGTGTGCCGTTCTGGCGGGCAAAGCCTATCTTCGCGCCCGCACAGGACCAATGCCGGGCGGTCGAAGGCGCGCAACGTTTCGGATTGATCGACACGGTCCCGCAGGGCGCGCGATTGGTTGACGAAAACTTCGGGTCCGAGATGCATCGCCATCTCCATACAAAGATCGAGAATATGGGCGTGATCAGGATTGTGAGACAGGTAGTTGGGCTTCATGTCTTCGGCCATGACCCTTTGGAGGTCTCCGCATTCTGCCGCTGCAATCTGGGGGCCGCGCCGGGCTTTGATCGTGTCCGACTCCGCCAGCGGATTGGTATCCATAAGCGCCAGACCCAGGACGCGCTCTGGCGCCTGGCGCAGGACCTCCATTGCCACAATCCCCCCCATCGACACGCCTCCCAAGGCGAAACGCTTAGGCGCTTGACTTAACATTTCTGCGGCCAGCGCGCTCATGCTGTCGCGCGCGCCAATCGGAACTGTCATTATTGGGTACCGGCCCGAGAGCGCGGCGATCTGCGGCTGAAAAAGCCGTGCATCGCACATCATGCCCGGCAAGAGCACCAGTGGCGTCATCGCACCAGCTCGGCCCCTTCGGCCATTGCAGAGAGTTTGGCGTAGGCGATATCAGGATCGACCGCGCCGAAGCCAGCAAAGGTGCCAAAGCCGCAATCCGATCCGGCAACCACGCGGTCTGCTCCGACGATATCGACAAACCGTGCGATCCGTTCGGCCACTAAACGAGGATGTTCCACAAAATTTGTGGTGGTGTCGACGACACCTGGGACCAGGACCTTATCGTCGGGGATGTCTGCCTTGCGCTCCTGAAAAACCACCCATTCATGGGCGTGGCGGGGGTTTGAGGTCTCAAACAAGACATAGCGTGACTTGGTCGCCATTAGGGTGGAGAATACCTTTTCCATCCCGATATCGCAGCAATGCGGGCCCTCATAGTTGCCCCAGCAAATGTGCACACGGACCATGTCTGCGGGCACATCCGCCAGCGCGTGGTTCAGCGCCTCTACATGCATGTTCGCAACCTCGATAAACTCTGCATCGCTGAGGTCAGTGAAGAGCATATGGCGCGAGAGCGCCAAGTCCGGGCAATCGAGCTGCAAATGCAGCCCAGCCGCGACGATGGTCTCGTATTCCTCTTTCATTGCATCAGCCAAGGCCGCCAAATAGGCCTCTCGCGAAGGATAGAAGTCATTCTGCAGGAAAAGAGAAATCACGCCGGGTGAGGCGGCATTCATGAAACCTTGCGCCACATCATGATCAGCCATCGCGGCCTTTAGATTGGCAATGTCCTTTTGCAGCTCTCCTTGTCCTTTGGATTTCACTTCGCTGACACACATCGGGCGCGCATATTTGGGCGTCCCGCCATCATCGGCCAAGCGCTTCAGATAGCTTGGAAACATCTTCAAATCGGCGGGCGCGTTGCGCGGGCTGTCGCCAGCAAAGCCGGTGTATCGGTCTTTCACATAAGTGGCATAGGAGATTTTTGAGGTCTCGCCGTCGCTGACGATATCCACACCCGCTGCCACCTGTTTCTTCACGGTCTCCGCGACATGGGCCGTCATGCAGGCATCGAAAGCGGCGGGATCGTAGGCCTCCTCCCGTTCGCGCGCGAAGATGAAATCCACCACGTCCTGGCTGCGCGGCAGGCTGCCCACATGGGTCGTCTGAACTTTGCTCATCTTACGGCTCCCCCCGAAGTGTTGGCGTTTCGGGACCAAACATCGCGCCCGAGCTTGGTCCCATCTTAGTCCCTAGCCCGTCCAAGTGGCCCCGGCCGGGTCCTCTGTCGCGGTGATCCGGTATAGGCTCGCCTCGCCGGTCATGGCGGGGGCAAGGCCGTGGGTCTCTCCGGGCAGCAAGAGCGCCGTGTCGCCCGGATTGAGGACGGTCTCCAGTGTGCCCGATGAAAGCCGCCAATTTCCTCGAACCGGCATTAAGACTGTCGGTTTCTCGATGGTCACCGCTTCCGTGGATACAGAGCCCCGGGTCAAAAAATCGACCGCAAAGCCAGGTTTGTCCTTTAGAAGTGCGTCTTCGCCGATGACCTTGGCTGGTTTTTCTGAGGCCAAAGCCATCAAGTCCCAGTAGCGGGCGACATAGTCTCGGATCACGCCTTCCACCGGGACCTCAGGAAAGGATTTCAACTGTGCGTCACTAAGCATCGGCATCGGTGCCAATCCTTCGGGCAGAGCCTCGCCCTTTTTGCTGTCGTAGAGAACACCGTTTTCGCCCAGAACCAATCCATGGGCGCTGGCGTCTTCAATGACTTGCGGTGCCCATGTCACCCCACCGCCCGCATCGTCACCGCCAAGGATCGCCATGATCATCCCGTAATCGGTGCCGATATTTTCAAAGCCGCGGAAGATGCCGGTGGGAATATTGAAGATATCCCCTTCCTCAGCGACCAGTTCACCGGCAGTGCCCCAGCGGCCCCAGAAAAACCGCCAGCGCCCCTTGAGGACGAAGAATACCTCGGCCGTGGTATGACTATGGAGCGAATTGCGGCATTTCGGGGGTTGGCCCGCCGCGCCGATGTTAAAGCCGATCTGATCGGTGATATGAACATGCTGATCGGGGCTTTCGGACACGCCACCGCCGATGATGGTGAAGTTTTCTTTTTGATCCGACCCCGGCGTATGGGCGTCGATAAAAGCGGTTTTACAGGGCTTGAGCTCGCCATAGCGGACGATACGAGAAGTGAGAGTGCTCATGATTGGTCTCCTTTTGGTACTGGGTTTGAACGGGTCAAACCAAGGCCGCCGGGAGGGTGATTGTTCAGCCGCCGCGCGCGCAATGAGGCGCGATAGACGTGAAAGCGCTGCATGCGCTGACTGAGAAGAAGAGGCCGCAGAAGCGAGGTCATTTAGGCCTCGCCCGTGGCAAGCAGAATTTGTTTCCAGATCGCGGTTTCATCATAAAGCGTCCATTCACGGCGGAGCTTTGGATCTGATCCCGAGACGGCGCCGAACTCGGCATGGCTGATGCCGAGGACATAAACCTCTGCACCGGTTGGTGTGCCAAATGCGCCCCAACCGTCATGCTTGCCCCACAAGCTCCAACGCACAGCAGCGCGCGGTGGCATCATCGGATCGCTCCGCCCGATCTGGTGATGGATGGTGAAACGCGCCGTAGGAAAGGCTGCGCGCAGCCCCATCCAGAATTGGTCCACCGCGCCCCTGCCATGTCCGGTGACCCCGCCTGAATACTCCGCCTGCACCGCGCGATCGTACGCGGCCTCGATTGCCGCCATATCTGCGCCCATGATCCGGGCCAGGATATCGGCATAGCGCTCGCCCCAGGGGTCAGAATTGCCAGAGCTTTTATAAGGTCCTTCAATGTCGTTGTTGGGCGTAAGCGGGGTCACACACGCCTCGGGCCCGCCTTCGCGCGCAATCAGATCACGCGCATAGTCTTTAGGTGACCACCCCATTTGGCGGACGATGGCCCCCTGGTCACGGATCAGCCATTCATCATCAATCGTGTTCTCGATGGCGTGGCAATCGGCGAGGATGCGGTAGAGCAGCTTGGTTCCGGTGGCTTTGCCATAGACGCCGTCACTCAAATGCGTCGCGGTCGATAGGATACGATGCGACGATAACATCCCTTCCTCTGGCGTGCCGGACCAGATCACATCTTCGCCCAAGAGCGTGCGGTCGGGAAACTCGGCAAGCGTTGCCAGTGTCGCCGCGATCACCCCTTGGTTGCCGGTGACCACTGAGGCGGGCGTGCGTACCACGATCTCCGGCGCGTAGTAATCATGCAACGTGGCGATACCGCGATCTTCCCAAATCTCCTTGGTGATGCCGAGGATGTAGTCTGGAAAATCGACAAATTTCGGGTCGAACCCTTTCATGACGTCCTTCCTTCGGGAATACGGGCGGAGCCTCGCAGGATCAGTGGGCCATCGATCACAACGCGATGGGGACCGCAGCCTCGGCCCTCGATCTCATCGACCAAAAGCCTCACGGTCTCGGCAACCATCCGGTTGGCGGGCTGCCGGACCGTCGTCAGATCATAGGCAGGCCATGCGGCAATCGGCACGTCGTCATAGCCTACGACAGAGACTTCGCCGGGAACATCTCTCCCGAGTTCTGAGCGCAACACATCCATGACCGCAAATGCCATGTGATCATTGGCAACGAAAACTGCATCGGGTGGGTCCGTCGCAAACATCTTGCGGGTCGCTTCAGCTGCGAGCGGCATCTTGAAGTTCCCTACTTCGCGCGCATGCAGGCTCACGCTACTTTCAGCCAGCCGCTCGATGAACCCTGCCTCGCGGTCGCGCTGGGTCGAGGCGCCCTCCCATCCGGCGATATATCCGATCTTCCGATGCCCAGCGTCGAGGAATAGCTCGGCCACTTTGCGCCCACCTGCGATATTGTCCGAGGTCACCATGGACATGCCAACACTGTCTTGAGAACGGTTGAACTGGACCATTGGCACGCCAACTGCTTGGCAGCGGGCGGAGAGTTCTGAAGACATCGACACCGACGCCGTGATGATGCCATCAGCTTGATAATCAAGTATTTCTTCGAACACGTGGTCGATGTTTTGCGCCGTGTTCTGTGCCATAAAGACAAGAATGTGATAGCCGCGTTCTTGCAGCGCGTTGGAAATTTTCTCCAGCGCTTCTGGGTAGAAATGATTGTCGAGATAGCCCACGACCAAGCCGATGATGCGTGAGCGCCCCGACACCATGGCGCGCGCAAGCGAGTTAGGGCGATAGCCCAGCTCGGCCGCAGCTTGCCGGACTTTTTCAACGGTTTTTCGCGAGGCCGACGCCCCAGGTGTGAACACACGGCTGACCGCCGATTGCGACACACCGGCACGCTTGGCCACTTCGGCTGAGGTGATGCGGGGCGTGCTCACTCTGCCGTCCAGCCACCATCGATCATCAGGGCAGTGCCGGTGATCAGCGCAGAGGCGTCAGAGGCCAAAAACTGCACCGCACCCATCACGTCTTCAACCTCGCCGATCCGGCCAAGCTTGATTTTCTCTTCGATCCAAGCGCGGCGTTCCGGGCGATCAAGGCTAACCTTTGCCAGCGGTGTCATGATGAAGGTCGGACAGATGGTATTGACCCGGATACCCTGCGGACCCCATTCAATCGCCATAGATTTGGTGAACCCCTCAACCGCGTGTTTGGTCGCGGCATAGACCGCACGGTCCACTCCTCCGACCTTGGCCATTTGGCTGGAGATATTTATCAAGGATCCGGGTTTGCCCACATCCATCAGACCCTTGGCAACTGCTTGGGTCAGGAAATAGGCGCCTTTGAGGTTCAGATCCGCCACCGCGTCGAAGTCTTCTTCTTCGGTCTCATCAGCGGGTTTGTGTCGGGCAAGACCGGCGGAGTTCACCAGGATGTCAAACGGTCCTGCCGCTGCGACGGTAGCTCTCGTGGCGGCCACATCAGAGACATCCAGCACCAAAACCTGAGCTTTCATCCCTGCATCACGCATCTCGGTGACCAGGTCTTTCAACGCATCGGCCCGTCTTGCGGCAACGGTAACCTCTGCACCGGCCTCTCCCAAGGCGGCGGCACAGGCCAGGCCGATCCCGGAACTTGCACCGGCGACGAGCGCCCGCTTGTCTTCGACGCGGAAGGATGGGGTCTGAGGCAAGGTCATTGGCACATCTCTTTCCGCATCATGACAATGCCCCCCGATGATGAACCTGCGCCATGAGGTCGGTTCCGAACTGGGCGAAAAGATCAATCATATCGACAAAGACCCAGTTCTCGGTGAACTGCCCATTCTCGCGGCGCCAGAAATCGATGCCCTTCACACCGGCCCGCCGTCCGGACGCAGCGTGGCCGAGATACGGCCCCGTGTGCGTCAGCCAGACACCTGGGAGGCTTGAGGACCCGACAAAATCTCCCTCGGCGATCAAGTTATCGAGGTTCCCAACTTTGCGATCGGGGAAGGCGATGAGCCAGTTCCTCTGATGAAGGTCTTCGAATTCCCTAAACGACAGGCAGGCGCCGATGCCGCCGGGTCCGTACCATTTGAGATTGGGGTGAAAATACTCCGCCATCCCCATCGATTTGAGGTCGTCCTGGTCGAAACTGTTGAGCCCGCCAAAGACGAACTCATGTCCATAGCGGAGCAACTCATCGGCATCGTCTTGATGATCCCACATGACCCCATCGAGGCCCGTCGGCGCGGGGTAGACAAAAGGCGCGCCGCGTGGGGGCGGCAGGGGTGAGAGGCCTATTTGCTCCAACCAATCGATCACATCGATCAGAATTTGGATACGGATGATATCGCCGTCGTCATTGATTTCCAAGAACTCTCCCCAACGAAGACGCAAAGGACGGTTACGGGCGGGGATACCCCAAAGGTCGTGCACCTGTGTCCCCGACAAATAGCCCGTTCCACCCACCCAGGCGGCGCCATCGGGGCTGCCATCGGCTTTGCCATGGGAGCGCCCGCCCATGGCGATATGCGTCTCGCGCGTAAGATCGGGAAAAGCTTCTCGCAACGGGCGAAGGTACTGTTCGACGAAAGCACCAGGGCCCGAGGTCTCTGTGAGCGGCGCAAAACCCTGCCATTTCACATCTGCGGACAAGTGTTTCGCCGCTGTTGCAGCAAGCGCGTCAAGCGCCGCAGTGTCCGACGCTTCCCACCAGCTCTTCGCGGCAGCCTTATTGCGTTGATTGTCTTCGCTCATAGCAAGCTCAGTCGTTCAGTCGTCCTCGAATGCCAATCCATTGCTCCGCTCAGTCGGCGAGTTCCCTGTAAGGTGCACCTGCGCCATAGGGGATATTGAGCCCGCCATAGCGCCGAACGCGTAGATTGCATTGCTCAGCATGACCCACGAAACCTTCAAGCATGCACAATCGGGACCCATATTCGCCGATGAGTGTTGCGGCTTCATCGGTCGTAACCTTCTGATAGCTATGGGTTTTAAGGTACTTTCCAACCCAGAGCCCGCCGGTATACCGCCCGGCTTTCTTTGTGGGCAGGGTATGATTGGTGCCGATCACCTTGTCCCCATTGGCGACATTGGTGCGTGGCCCAAGAAAGAGCGCCCCATAGCAGGACATGTTGTCCAAGAACCAATCGTCTCGATCCGTCATGACCTGCACGTGTTCGCTGGCGATGTCATCGGCGACGGCGAGCATTTCGTCATAGCTGTCGCAGAGGATCACCTCGCCATAGTCTTGCCAACTGACCGAGGCCGTCCCGGCGGTGGGCAGGATTTTCAGAAGCCTGTCGATCTCTGACAGGGTTCCTTCAGCGAGCTTCTGGGAGTTGGTGACCAGAACTGCGGGAGAGTTATAGCCATGCTCCGCCTGACCCAGAAGGTCGGTGGCACACATTTCCGCATCGACCGTGTCATCGGCGATCACCATCGTTTCGGTCGGTCCAGCGAAAAGATCGATGCCCACGCGCCCGAAGAGCTGACGCTTGGCTTCAGCCACAAAGGCGTTGCCGGGACCCACCAGCATATGCACAGGCTCTAGCGTTTCAGTGCCAAGAGCCATGGCCCCAATAGCCTGGATGCCGCCGAGAACGTAGATTTCATCCGCACCACCCAGATGCATCGCCGCCACCACGCCAGGATTTGGCTTGCCTTCGAATGGTGGGGTGCAAGCCACGATCCGCGGCACGCCTGCCACCTTCGCGGTGGCCACTGACATATGCGCCGAGGCCACCATCGGGAACTTGCCTGCGGGCACGTAGCAGCCGACCGATTGAACGGGGATGTTTTTGTGGCCGAGGATCACGCCGGGCATCGTCTCGACTTCGATATCTTTCATTGAGGCCCGCTGTGCCTTGGCGAATTGCACCACTTGAGCTTGGGCGAATTTAATATCCGCCAACTCGCGGTCGCTCAGTTCGCCGATCAAGGCCTCGATCTCTGCCGCATTAAGCCGATACGAGGGCGGTGAGTATTTGTCGAACTTCTCCGAAAGCTCCCGCACAGCGGCATCACCGCGAGCGTCAATATCCTTCAGTGTGGCCTCGACCGTTGCGCGTACGGCCGCGTCATCTTCAGCGCGATCGGCCTCGGGTTTGCCCCGCTT
Organism: Pseudomonadota bacterium; assembly: GCA_038751255.1. GTDB lineage: Bacteria > Pseudomonadota > Alphaproteobacteria > Rhodobacterales > Rhodobacteraceae > JANSYP01. The sequence goes on along the minus strand of JBCDGN010000019.1, from coordinate 17,976 downwards.
GAGATACTCAATTGCCATTTGTCTCGCCTCGTTCTTGGTCAAGGGCCGACGCATCCAGCATCGACGGATCATAGGCCACAAGTTCCACGGTGTTTCCTTCGGGATCGCTGGTGAAGACGCCGCGCCATCCGACCCAGCCAAACTGCTGAACCTGGCAGGGTTGATCGTTGGCGGTGAGCCAGGCGATTGCAGCCTCTTGCGCGGTAAAATCCACGGTCAACGCGATATGGTGGAGAGAGGAGCGTGCGCCAGTTTCGGGAGCCTCTTCACCCTGGGGATGTATTTCAACGCGTCCTGCATCGTGGCGAAAGAGCGCCAGCACAGTGGTATGCCCGCCATAGCCCGGCCCGATACGGAAAAAAACGATCTCGCTCTCGGGCCCACCGGCCATGACAGTGAGCCCGATGATGTCGCGATAGAAGGCCAGCATCGGGGCGATGGTACCGCAGCGGATTGCCACCTCTCCCAAAGCTTTGACCTCAAAGCCTCGGTTCATTGCACCGACCCGGAACGCGGCGGCTCTTTCTCTCCGCGATCATAGGCTTCCCAGCCTTCCCCATTGAAGACATCAACACCAAGCTGCGCGGCGACATGGGCAAAATCCACGGTCACCCAATTGTCAACGATCTTGCCGTCCACCACTTTCCAGAAATCCATGTAGCGGATTTCCACACGCTTACCGGTGGCGGGAATGCCGAGGAAAGTGCCGCTATGTGTGGCTTCTTGCCGCCCGAAAGCCGCCGCCCATTCGCCCATGTAAAGCCGACCTTCATCGATGCAGGTCTTGTCCGAAAAAGCGGCTTGAAAAGGGCGCTGCCAGTTTTCCTGGAACTCTTTCAGGCCGTGCTTGGTGCCGCAGCCTTGATTGCCGAGCCAACGGAAGCCTTCGGTGAAGAACTCACCGATATCGTCGATCCGGTGGTCGTTGAGCCCATCGACCATGCCTTCGATCACACGGCGGGTGTCTTCCGTCTTGCTCATATCGGTGTCGCGGGTCAGGACCGCTTGTTCCGGGCGAGAGCCTTTCATCGGATCACCCTTTCACAGCCCCAGCGGTCAATCCCGACACGATCTGACGCTGGAAAAAGAGAACGAGGACAAAGAGCGGCACAGTGGCCGAGACCACAGCAGCGACGGCGAACATCACATTGCCTTCGGTATAAGTCGTTCCAAGGAAGGCTGCGATTTCAGGTATCATGGTGCGATTTTGTTCGTTGAGGATCATCGAGGTCACCGCAAAGTCGTTATAGGCCAAGAGAAAGCTGAACAGGCCCGTGGTGATAACGCCCGGCCACATGACCGGAATGATGACCTCTCGAAACGCCTGGAACTGGGTGCAGCCATCGACTTTGGCGCTTTCGTCGAGTTCTTTTGGGATCGACTCAAAGAACGAATGCAACATCCACAACGTGAAGGGCTGGTTGATCGCCACGAGCACAATGATCGCGGTCGGCAGGTACCCCCAGACATTTTGCTGGAAAAACACCGGCAGATAGCCCGAGACCAAAGTGATTGGGGGAATGGCACGGAACATCAGGGCGATGATCAGCAGCCAAAAGACGTAGCGGAAGCCCGAACGTGATAGAGCATAGCCGCCCAGTGTGCCGATGGTCAGAGAGACACAGACCACGAAAATGCAGACCAGGGTGGTGTTGATCGCGTTGCGCCAGAAGCCCTCCTGGATCCACGCGCCTTCATAGCCCGCACCGGTGAAGGCGCTGCCATAGGCGCGCTCGGTATTGGCGCCGGTCAGTGCATTGGTCCAATCCGCGATCGAGAAGAAGTCCAGCTCGACCTTGAAACTGCCCCAGAGCGTCCAGAGGAATGGAAAGGCGGCAAGCAAGAGCCAGAAGATCACAAAGACCCACAGTGAGATCTTCAAAGACAGCGGTCTACGTTTGGCGAGAGTAGACATCGATCACCTCCGTCCTCTGAAATCGCGCCAAGTCTGAACCAGCACCGGCGAAAGCAATATCGCGACACCCAGCACAGTGAGCACCGAGGTTGTGGCCGCCGCCGAAAGCTGACGGGTTTCCCCGCCCAAATCATTGTAGATGATCCAACTGAGCGAGGTGGCGTGTGCCTGCGAATTGAAGCCCACAATCGGCTCAAAAACCCGGAAATTATCCATCAGTTGGATCAGTGCCACGAACGTCACCAACGGCATCAGATGGGGAATGACCACAAATTTAATCTGTTGCCAGCGGGTAGCGCCGTCGATCTGTGCGGCCTCCAACGTGTCCTGCGGAACGGTTTGGAGCCCGGCATAGAACACCACGAAGGCAAATGGGGCGGAGGACCAAATGCCGTAGATGATGATCGAGGTCCACATAAGCGGTGTGGAGGCCTTCAGCGACAAATCGGGATCATTTGTGATGTATTGAAGAAAGTTGCCCAGAATGCCGCGGCTGTCGATCATCCAAAATAGGATCAGCGAGCCGACGAGTGGCGTCACGATCATCGGCAAGAGCGAAAAGAAGATGACCAAGCCCCTGAGATGCCGGTGAAGAGAGTTCACCGAGAGAGCGATCACAAATCCAAGCGCGATAAGTGCTGGCGTGCACACAAAGGTGTAGGTCAGCGTGAAAGCGAGCGCGCGGTAGAACGGCAAATTGAAGAGCGTGTCGAAAAACGCACCGATGCTTTCAGAGTCGCGCCAAGCCTCACCAATTTCTGCGACGGCGAGGTGGCCACGATCGAAATACACGTCAAGCCCAACGAAGCGCCCAAGCGGTTCAGCTTCACGTAGGGCCTCGGTGGCCTCTTGGTCGATCGTGGTCTCGTCGGTGCAGCCGAAAGGTCCGCAGTTTTCCACCGTGATCAACACCGCTTCGTGTGGTGCGAAAAGAGACTGGGTCACGATCGAGACGAGCGGTGCGGCGATGAACACCAGCATTGCCAGGCCGGTCGGCAGGAAGAACCAGAAGAAGGTGCGATGTTTCATGGCCGGTCCACGCGCTCAAACAAGGAAGCAAGGGGCAAAAGCCCCCTGCAACAGGCTTCTCAGAGGAAACCTTTTTCTTTAGCGGCCGCGATATATGCGGCTTCGACATCCTTCAGCGCCTGTTCAGCGCTTTCTTTGCCCTGCATGTAATCCGCAAGCTCGTTGCCAAGTGCAGTGTGCATTAGGCCCATATAAGGCAGCATGGGATAAGGCACCGATCCAGCCTGTGCCGCCGCAAAAACGCCAACTGCCGCCGGGGTCGGTTCATAGCCTTCGATCAGCCAGACCGCCTCAATCGCGGTATCTTCGTCCTCAAGAATCTCCGGGCGGATTGCATGAGTTAGGGCTATGAAGGTCGCCTCTGCGTCTTCATCGGAGATGTTTTTGGCCACGGTCCAACCATCCCACCAAAGCGTGGTTGCAGGCGTGTCGCCACCACCGACTGTCATCGGCCCGGCGATCGCAAATCCATCGACTACTTCCTGCGGAACGCCTTCGGCAGTAGGCAGGGTCGCGGCACGGCTGCCCCACATATTCATCAAGGCGACATTGCCCGCACGATACTCGGCGTTGGTTGCGTTTGAGTCATGAGTAAGGAAGTCGGGGTTCATGTATTCGCTGAGCGCTTTCATCATCTCCAGCGCTTTGATCCCTGCTTCAGAGTTCACATTGGGCTCTGCACTGCCCTCTTTAAAATGCGTGCCACCAAAGCCGATGAACATGTTGTTAAACTCTTGCGCGAGGTTCCAACCAGCCTGATAGGCGCCGCCGACAGGGTTCTCTAAGATCCCTTGGTCGCGGATCATTTCTGCAACCTCGAGCATCTCTTCATAGGTTGTGGGGACCTCTGCACCAACCTGATCGAGGATGTCGGCGCGGTAGACCAGATGCTGCGCGTTGGCCATGAAGGCCACTGCCATGACCTGGCCATTGATGGTCACGAGCTGGTTTTTTCGAAGGTCTTGACCGTATTGTTCCACAAGATCGTCGAGTGGGCGGATCACATCCTCGTTCATGAGTGCCACGATCGAGGAATTGGCGATGATCGCCGACGTGTATTCGGCTGGGTCGCCCTGCATGCCGGGCACATTGATGGACTGGTGATCGGCGGTCAGATTGCTGCTCACCTCGCCGCCGGCACACTCTGCTGCTCCAGCGCCGACCGATTGAATTGCAGGAAATTCATTTCCGACGATGCTGACCCGACCGTCGATTTCGCACGCGTAGACCGCCGTGGTGGACAATGCCATCGCGCCTGCCAGCGCTGTTCTTTTGAGGTACATTCTTAGTTCTCCCTGTGAGCTTTGAGGTGCACCTTCGAAGCTTGCACCTGTTTTCCCCGCGCAAGGCAGGAGAGGTAGGGGGCCTCAGGCCCCGAGACGCGCTCCGGTTTGCGCGTCGAAAAGATGACAGTGGTCGGTGTGGATATGAATAGATACCGCTTCGTCAATTTCGGCGCGGAAGGTTTTGTCGGCTTTGACCGAGACAAGCTGACCGCCAATGCGGACCGAGACCATCGTACTATCGCCCAGAAGCTCCATCGTGTAGATCGGAGCGTTGATCTCGCCCGTGCCTTCTTGAACACTCGCGTCCTCCGCGCGGAAGCCAAGCGTGACCGGGCCATTCGGCGCATTTAAACCAGCCACTTCGGTGTTTTCAGCGCGGAAGACCCCGTTTTCCATAGTGCCTTCGAGCAAGTTCATGGCCGGGTTACCGATGAAGCTTGCAACAAAGCTGTTGGCGGGGGTGTCGTAAATCTCAACCGGCGTGCCAACCTGTTGGACGATGCCTTTTTGCATGATCACCACGCGGTCGGCGAGGGTCATCGCCTCAATCTGGTCATGGGTTACATAGATCGTCGTCACAGCAAGTTCGTGGCTGAGATTTTTGATCTGAGCGCGGGTTGACACACGCAGCTTTGCGTCGAGGTTCGAAAGCGGCTCATCCATCAAGAAGACATTGGGTTCGCGCACAATTGCACGGGCGAGCGCCACACGCTGACGCTGGCCCCCGGAGAGTTCGGCTGGCTTTCGGTGAAGAAAGTCATCCAGCTCGACCATGGCTGAGGCGCGGCGAACCTTGTCGTCATGCAGCTTTGGGTCGATCCCACGAACCTTCAAAGGAAAGCGGATATTGTCGTAGACGTTCATATTGGGGTAGAGCGCGTAGCTTTGGAACACCATCGCCACATCGCGATCTTTGGGTTCCAAATCATTTACCCGTGTGCCATCGATCAGAATATCGCCGTCTGTGGCTTCTTCCAATCCGGCGATCATCCGCATCGTCGTCGTCTTGCCGCAACCTGAGGGGCCGAGCAGGACCAGAAATTCCCGATCAGCAATTGAGAGGTCAAAATTGTCGACCCCGACAAAGCTTCCCCATCGTTTTGAGATGTTGCGCAGTTGGATTTCTGCCATCCAGCCACCCTCCCACAGGAATCACAATTGCATACACTTGCAAAAATGCTAATCCCTGCGTTAAGCTTTTGGCAAGACAATTTTGCATGCGCATGCAAAAATATCTGGAGTGCCTTAAATTATGTCTTCTTTTCAAGCGGAAAAGGCTGTTGTACGCGCCTTTCACGCTGATCTGGCGGGCCGCGATTGTGGTTTTTCAGAGTGCCTTCACCGCCATTGCGTCAGCGATCTGGTCTGGCGTGGCTTTCACCCCTTCAACGTCCTGATCGGGTTCGATCAGGTTGTTGCAGAATTCTGGCAGCCTCTCGCGAATTCCTTGAGCCATTTGCAGCGGCGCGAGGACATTTTCTTTGCGGGCCAGAACGTTCTTGATGATTTTCAAACCACCTGGGTGGTGTCGATGGGACATCTGATGGGGTTGTTCGATGTGCCCTGGCTCAATATTCCTGCGACCGGCAAAATGGCCTTCTTGCGTTATTGCGAGTTCCATCGGGTTGAAGCGGGAAAGATCGCAGAGACCGCGATGTATTTCGATATCCCGCATCTGATGGCTCAAGCCGGTGTCCCGCTTTTTCCACCTCAGACGGCGGTGCATTTGGTGCAACCCGGGCCACAGACACATGATGGACTGCTCTATGAGCCGCAGCCAGCGGAACAGGGTCGCAAAACGCTGGCTTTAATCTCTCGCATGAGCGATCTCTTGGGCCAATGGCAAAGCGGACTGCCGCTGGAAGAAGAACTACGTGAGACTTGGACAGAAGACATGATTTGGTGGGGACCCGAGGGGATCGGCGCAACCTACACAGTCCCGCGCTACGCACAGCAGCATGCCCGCCCTTTTCGAATGGGCTTTACGGAGCGCTCGGAGAGCCGACATCTCGCCCGCTTAGCTGAGGGGCATTATGGCGGTTTTTTTGGGTGGCCCAATTTTACCGCGACGCCAACCGGTGGTTTCATGGGCATGCCCGCCACGGGAAAACCCGGAGAGTTCCGGGTGATCGATATCTATCGACGCGCTGGTGAAAAACTGGCTGAAAACTGGGTCTTCATCGACTTGCTGCATTTTTGGAAAACCCAAGGGGTTGATATCTTGGGACGTCACCAAGATTTGCGCCACGGATCACAGTGGTCGCATTGAAACCAAAAGCAAAAAGACAGGCTCCACGACCACCGATCACATGAAAAGTGAGGGCAGCGAAACTGGTCCCATTCTTGGGCAAAGTCTCCAATAGAGCAATTTGTCAGACTTGTTCTCCTTTCTGGCTTAGCTTACCCCCGGTGTCGTTGACCTATCGAGGCAGCCAATGACCGACATCACCGACCTCCGCCGTATGGCGCATGATGCGTTTCTCGCAGGCGTTGCCGCGGCCGATCCTAACGCCGCTGTTCAAAAAGCTCTGCGCGACATGCCTGATCTGATGAAAGATGCCGAGCGCGTGTATCTGCTTTCCGTCGGAAAGGCAGCGCTCGGGATGGCAGAGGCTGCTTTGTCACTAGTGGGGCAGGGCACCTTCACCAGAGCAATCGCGGTGACCAACTACGAAAATGAACGCGCGCTGGACGGTGTTGAGGTCTACGCGGCGGCGCATCCGGTGCCAGACGAGGAAGGCGCGCGTGCGGCCGCGGCTGTGGAGGCAATGCTCGCCAAAACTGGGCCCGGAGATTTGGTGTTTTGCTGCATCTCAGGAGGGAGTTCGGCACTTTTGCCTGCCCCTGTTGATGACCTCGATCTTGAAGACAAGATCGCGGTAAATGCGATCTTATTGTCCTCAGGCCTTGAAATCCAAGAGATGAACTTGGTGCGCCAAAGTCTGTCACGGCTGAAGGGCGGAGGTATATTGCGTCAGGCCGCTCCCGCACGCGTGGTCTCCTTCATCTTATCGGACGTTTTGGGCGATGACCTCAGGGCCATCGGCAGTGGCCCGTCTGTGGGCCCAGTTGGCCCAATTTCACAGGCGCGCGCACTCATGCAATCAAGGGGTCTTTGGGCCGCGCTGCCCGGCAGAGTTCAAAAGGCTTTGCAACGCCCCGATGAGCCTATCTCAACCGAACCAATCGAGGCCTATTTGGTCGGCAGCAATGCCCTTTCATTGGCAGCGATGGCCAAAATCGCCTCGGCCAGCATTTCCCGCCCCGATCTGATTGGCGATGTGCAAGTGGCCGCAGAGCGCGTGGTGGGCGAGGCCATGGTGGCGGGTCCTGCGGCGCGTCTGGCTTTTGGCGGCGAAACGACTGTGACCTTGAAGGGCTCTGGCCGTGGCGGCCGAAATCAAGAACTTGCCCTTCGGGTCGCGCGTGCGGCAGAGCGTGCCGGACTTACGGGCCCCTGGTGTTTTCTGAGCGGTGGAACCGATGGACGGGACGGTCCGACCGATGCTGCGGGCGGGATTGTTGATCACACCACGTTGCAACGGCTACAGGCCCGTGGGATCGATACCGAGAAGTTGCTTGCAAACAACGACAGCTACGCGATCCTAGACGCCGCTGGGGATCTGCTGATGACCGGTGCAACTGGCACGAATGTGGCTGACCTTCAGCTTTTCCTGCGCGGCCGTTAGTCTTGGTGCGCTGAGCAATCTGTCTCCGAAGTCTGAAATCTAGCGCGCTGGATCGGACTCGCGCGGCGAGGTGTCCTGCTGGCCAAGACCGTACTTCCCGCCTATGGCTGAGTGAAAATCTGAGAGGTACCGCCGATGCCACGGACACTTGAAATGAAACGCCGCGCAGCAGTTTCTGGGACGACGCAATCGGTCGTTGTGTTCCTTCATGGTTACGGTGCTGATGGCGCGGATCTATTGGGGATCGGCGATGCGTTGGGTCCGCATCTTCCCAACACGGCCTTTGTGGCTCCCGATGCGCCCGAACAATCGATGGCCAATCCTATGGGGTATCAATGGTTTCCCATCCCTTGGATCGACGGGTCCAGCCAGGAAACCGCCGAGGCGGGCATGCTCGCGGCAGCCGATGATCTCAACATTTTTCTAGATGCTGTCCTGATCGAAGAGGGGCTCGCGCCTGAAAACATGGTCCTTTTCGGCTTCAGCCAAGGCACAATGATGTCGCTTCAGGTTGCGCCGCGCCGCGCAAAACCCTTTGCTGGCATCGTTGGGTTTTCGGGGCGGCTGTTGACACCAGAGACGCTGGAAGATGACACCATATCCCGCCCGCCGATCCTGCTGCTCCACGGTGATGCGGACGATGTGGTGCCGCCACAATCGCTGCCAGAAGCAGCCAACGCGCTCACCGCCGCCGGGTTTGAGGTTTTCGCGCATGTGATGAAAGGCACCGGTCACGGCATCGCGCCCGATGGGCTAAACGTGGCGCTGGCCTTCATACGCGACAAACTGGGCTATGACGCAGGCGCCTGATGTCATATCCGCGTCATGTTCCTTCGCTACGGAAATGGTCAAACCACCGCATATAGCGGGGCTTGCCCGGTGCGCAGCGCCATATATAGTCTAGGACACGAGTCGAGTTTGTTGCCTGTGAGAGGGCGGGCAGGAGCGTGAGGTGACGCAGCAGATGGATGGCGATTTTAGGACGGCTTTCGTCCGAGAACCCCAAAACCTCAAACACCATCCAGCGTTGGTGTTGAATGCTGATTACCGGCCGCTCTCCTACTATCCGCTTTCGCTTTGGCCTTGGCAGGAGGCCGTCAAGGCTGCCTATCTCGACCGGGTCAACATACTGGCCGAATATGATGATGTGGTCCGAAGTCCCACCACAGCGATCCGAATACCTTCCGTAGTGGTCCTGAAAGACTATGTGAGACCTCAAAAGCGCGTGGCCTTCACGCGCTTTAATTTGTTTCTGAGGGATGAGTTTTCCTGTCAGTATTGTGGCGCAAAGGGCGACCTTACCTTTGATCATGTGATCCCACGGGCGCGGGGGGGCGTCACCAGCTGGGAAAATGTGGTCGCCGCCTGTGGCAAATGCAATCTCAAGAAAGGTTCGAAAAGCCTCAAACAGGCTGGGATGAGCATTCGGAAAACACCGCGTCAGCCGTCTTCGGAAGAACTGCGTAATGTCGGTCGGAAGTTCCCCCCGAACTATCTGCACGAAAGCTGGCTAGATTTTCTCTACTGGGACGCGGAGCTCGACGCATAAGGCCTGCTTTCAGACCGCCCCAATGCCGTCAAGCGTGCTGCAAGTCTCGTACCAGGTGCATCCAGCCATGTGGCCCCGAGCAGGACCGGTTGTGCGCCGCATCCGAGCTTAAATCGCGCCAACCCCGGTGATGTTTCAGTATCGAGCGTTCCAAGATCGATATGCTGCAGGCCTTTGCCTGCGCACCAGTTCGAAGCGTGCCAAAGTGCCAGAGAATGTGCGTTCAATCGACGACCCTCAGGACCGCTCCAGCCAATGTGGTAGCTTGCGCAACTCCCATGGCTGAGAATGAGCATCGCCGCGATCGGATTGCCGTTCCGCATCACAGTAAACACTTGTCCTGCTGTCTTCCCACCGCAGCTTGCCCATCGCGTTGTGAATGCGATGGGAAGCCGCTTGTAGCGGCGTGCGCGCGCTTGATCTGCCTCGGCACGGAGCAACCAGTGATTTGGGTCGGTTGGCAGTGCCGTTCGGGTGATTTGCAATCCCTCCGCCTCGGCTTTGGCCAACCTGTTGCGCCATTTGCCATGCATCCTGCCCCGCCGGGCGATTTTGCCTTCGCGCAGATCGAGCCGCGCAACATGTCCAGAGCTTACCATCCTCAGCATTTCAGTTCGGGCCAGTGGATCGGGGCCAGCATCGATCTCGGGCGTGGCCAGCACACCACGCATGTTGCTGCGAAGCTGACGAACCAAAACCCGCGTCGCTGCAACGCGGTCTGCTTGGGGCACTTCTGGTGCCCAAAGCGGACCGCGGGACAAAAGCGCGATGCCCCCCACCAAAGGCCAACGTCGGATCAGAACCTGGGCGGCCCCAGAAAGATCGCCACCGAACTCCCATTGGTAGTGTCGCACCTCCACGCCCATGGCAGAACAGGCGCGCCCGTAGAGCGGATGTTGCTGCATCGTGGTCATGCATCCCGGGGGTAGCAAGGGGCGGTTTGTTTCGGTCCAACACATCCCCCCGTTAAGACCTTTTTCAGTTAGACAGAAGTTAATGTTGTGGATGAAATCCAGTGACAAATCCGTTTTGGGTGTCACAGCACCGACGCCCCGGCCCACAATCGCCGGCGGGCTGTGGTTGGCGAGCTTGATGACATTGCCGGTCGCAATTTTGGTGGGCGCGATTTACCTGATGCACTGGCTGCTTTGAGCCTCCGTCAGCCCACCATGGTCACGAGCGCGTGGCGCTTTTTTCCTGCGCTCAATTTGACGGGCTCGGCGAAATCATCTGGCGTGAGCACTTGCACATCGGTCACGACAACATCGTTCATCCGCGCCGCCCCGTCATTGATCAAACGGCGCGCTTCCTTTCCGGATTTGACCAGCCCCGCTTCGACAAAGAGCGATGTGTTTGCAATGCCATGTTCGATCTCTTCGCGCTCTAGGATCACGGTGGGCAGTTCTTCGCCAACGCCGCCTCTTTCGAACACTTCGCGTGATGTGGCCTCCGCCGATTGGGCGGTTTCCGCGCCATGGAGCAGCGCGGTCACCTCATTGGCCAAGAGCACCTTGGCGGCATTGATTTCAGACCCAGAAAGCGCCCCAAGCCGCTCGCATTCCTCAATTGGCAACTCGGTGTAGAGCTTCAAAAACCTGCCCACATCGGCATCTATGGTGTTGCGCCAGAATTGCCAAAACTCATAAGGGCTGAGCATATCGCCGTTGAGCCAGACTGCGCCGCCTGCGGATTTGCCCATCTTTTTGCCGTCGGAGGTTGTGAGCAAAGGCGAGGTCAGCCCAAAGATTTCACTGTCGAGCACCCGGCGGGTCAGATCGATCCCGTTGACGATATTGCCCCATTGATCCGATCCGCCCATCTGTAGCACGCAGCCATAGCGGCGATTTAACTCCAAATAGTCATAGGCTTGGAGGATCATGTAGTTGAATTCTAGAAAGCTCAGGGATTGTTCCCGGTCGAGCCGCGATTTGACACTTTCGAAGCTCAACATCCGGTTCACGCTGAAGTGCCGTCCAATATCTCGCAAGAAATCGAGGTAGTTCAGACCATCAAGCCACTCGGCATTATTGCGCATGATCGCATCATGTTCCGCCTCGCCAAAGTCCAAATAGCGGGCGAAGACCTTTTCCATACCGGCGATATTGGCGTCGATCTGCTCGGGTCCTAAAAGCGGGCGCTCTTCGGCCCGGAACGAGGGGTCGCCCACTTTCGTTGTGCCACCGCCCATCAGAACAATCGGTTTGTGCCCGGTTTTCTGCAGCCAGCGTAGCATCATGATGTTTAGTAGATGCCCGACATGGAGCGAGCTGGCCGTCGCATCATAGCCGATATAGGCCGGGACCACGCCCGCCCGAAGGGCTTCATCCAAGCCTTGCAAATCGGTACAATCGGCCAGGTAGCCACGCTCTAACATGGTCACGAGGAAATCGGATTTCGGCTGGTAGGTCATCGGCGTTCGGTCCACTCTAGATCGGCGCGTGTATAGGAGGGTGTGCGATGAAGGAAAAGGGCCCGCTGACGGCGATTGGCATGATGTCGGGGACATCGCTCGATGGGGTCGATGCCGCGCTCATTGAAACCGATGGGATAGCGATCCAGCAATTGGGACCGACGGCCTACCGGGCCTATACAGACGTAGAGCGCGCGGTTCTGCGCGCAGGCTTAGGAAAATGGCAGAGTGCCCCGGAGGCGCTGGAGGCCGCCAATGTGGTGGAGGCCGCGCATGAGGCGCTCCTATCCGAGATGCCCGAGGCCGATTTGGTGGGTTTTCATGGCCAAACTCTGGCTCACGATCCCAAAGGGCTCGGAACCCACCAAGCCGGTGATGGCGCCCGTTTGGCCCACGCGACTGGGCGCGCGGTGCTTTGGGATATGCGTAGCGCCGATGTCGCCGCGGGTGGGCAAGGGGCCCCCTTGGCCCCGGCGTATCACTTCGCAATCGCGCAACATGCCGGGTTGCAGGCGCCGGTTGGGTTTCTAAATCTCGGCGGGGTAGGGAACCTAACCTGGCTTGATCCTCGGGCGTCAGATGCCTTTGCGCCCGGCGCCATGCTTGCCTTCGACACCGGGCCTGCAAATGCGCCGCTGGACGACCTGATGCAGACCCGTCTAGGCGTCAGCCGGGATGAGAATGGTGCTTTGGCGAAAACCGGGACGCCCCAAGAGGAGGTGCTCGCAGAGTATAAGGCACTGCACTACTTCAAGGAACAACCGCCAAAGAGCCTCGACCGAGATGACTTCGCGATGTTGGCTGAAGCGGTGGCGGCGCTGTCCGATGCCGATGCGGCAGCAACGCTGGTCGCCGCCATGGTCCATGGCGTGAAACGCGGTTTTGAGTGGTGCCCGAGCCAGCCAGAGACGCTCTTTGTCACCGGTGGAGGACGGCGAAACCCCGCGATCATGTCGGCGCTCGCAGGAGAATTCGACTGCGCCGTGGCCCCGGTCGAGGCCTGCGGCTTCGATGGCGATATGATTGAAGCGCAAGCTTTTGGCTATCTTGCCGTCCGTGCGGTCCGTGGCCTGCCGATTACTGGCCCCCGCACGACGGGCATTGCTGAGCCTTTGAGCGGTGGCATCCTGTCCTATCCCTAAGGAATGTGTGCGCCACTTTTCACAGCGGTGGGGGGCGCCTTTCAGTCCCCTCGCCCCCGGGCTTTCTCGAACAAGAGGCTCAGCGCGACAAAGGGAAACCCTTTTGCAACAGGACTAACGCAGTGGGGCTAGGTCCGACAGTCAGTCTCAGCTGCGACGGCATAGTTTCTTAACCATAATTCACTCGCGATGCGGGGCTGTTTGCGCTATGGAAAGGCTTAGACCCGGAAAACGGGCAGAGCAGTTACTGAGGCAGACCTATGACCGAGATGGCCCATGGTACGGTCCCGCTCCGGCGTTCCGATCCTCTATTGCCGCGATGGTGGCGCACTGTAGATCGCTGGAGCCTGTCCTGCGCGATTGTGCTTTTTGGCATTGGGCTTCTGTTGGGGCTCGCCGCCTCTCCACCACTCGCAGAACGCAACGGCTTGCCGCCATTTTACTATGTCGAACGGCAGGCATTCTTTGGTTTAGTCGCGATGGTGGCGATGGTGATATGCTCGATGCTTTCGCCGCTTGCAGTCAGGCGGATCGGAGTGATTGGATTTTTGATCGCCGCGGTGGCCTTGGCCTTTTTGCCAATGTTCGGGACCAATTTCGGCAAGGGCGCAGTGCGGTGGTATTCGCTGGGCTTTGGATCCGTGCAGCCCTCGGAATTTCTCAAACCGATGTTCGTGATCCTCTGCGGCTGGCTGATGGCGGCGGGTTTGCAGATCGGCGGCCCACCGGGGCGCGTGATATCGTTCATCGTCGCGGTGACCATCGTGGCGATGTTGGCGATGCAGCCCGATTTCGGCCAGGCCTGTCTGATCGTCTTCGCCTGGGGGGTCATGTATTTTGTCGCCGGAGCACCTGTCATCTTGTTGGCGGTCATCGCTGGCATGGTCGTCGGCGCGGGGGTTTTTGCCTATAGCGCCTCTGAGCACTTCGCGCGCAGGATCGATGGATTTTTGTCGGCCGAGATCGATCCTCGAACACAGATAGGCTATGCCGCCAATGCCATCCGTGAAGGCGGGGTCTTTGGGGTTGGGCTCGGTGAGGGGGAGGTGAAGCGCAATCTGCCCGATGCGCATACCGACTTCATCATTGCTGTGGCGGCAGAGGAATATGGGCTTATCTTGGTGCTCCTGATACTCGTGCTGTTTGCTGGCATCACGGTCAATGCGCTGATCCGATTGCTGCGGGAACGGGATCCTTTCGTGCGCTATGCGGGCACAGGACTGGCGGCGATTCTGGGGTGTCAGGCGCTGGTCAACATTGGCGTCGCAGCACGGCTTTTGCCCACCAAGGGGATGACACTGCCATTTGTTTCTTACGGTGGCTCTTCGGTAATCGCCGCGGGCATGACGGTGGGGCTTCTCTTAGCGCTGACCCGCAGCCGACCACAGGGCCGAATGGCGGATTGTCTGACCCGTGGGCAGGGCTAGCGGGTGTCAAAGCCCCCTCTTCTGGTTTTGGCCGCAGGAGGCACGGGCGGACATATGTTCCCCGCCCAAGCACTTGCCGAGGCCATGATCGCCAAAGGTTGGAAGGTGGTTTTGTCCACCGATGCGCGCGGCGCGCGCTACACCGGGGGCTTTCCATCAGAGGTTGATATTGAGGTGGTTCCGTCGGCGACTTTCGCTCGGGGCGGGTTTTTGGCAAAGGCCGGTGTGCCCTTGTCGATTGCGAGGGGCGTCATGCGTGCCATGGCGCGCTTCCGCAAGTTGAAGCCGGCAGCCGTTGTTGGGTTCGGCGGGTATCCGTCAATCCCGGCGCTTTCGGCAGCTTGGATCTTACGGGTGCCGCGCATGATCCACGAACAAAATGGCGTGCTCGGTCGAGTGAACGAACGCTTTGCGGCACGCGTTGACGCGGTCGCTTGCGGAACCTGGCCCACCGTGCTGCCCAAAGGGGTAGAGGCCTATTTCACCGGCAACCCGGTCCGTGCTGCGATCTTGGAGCGCGCAGGCGCACCTTACATCCCTCCGGGCGACTACCCCATGAGCTTGCTCGTCATCGGCGGCAGCCAAGGCGCCCGCATCTTATCCGATGTGGTCCCAGAAGCGCTTGCAGCATTGCCGGAGGCAATAAGGCTAAGGCTCCGCGTGGCACATCAGGCCAGGGAAGAAGACCTCAAGCGCGTCTCGGAAACCTACAGATCCGCAGGGATCGACGCCGAAGTTCAGACGTTTTTCACCGATGTGCCTGCACGTATGGCGGATGCACAGCTTGTCATCAGCCGCTCGGGGGCGTCTTCAGTGGCCGATATCTCCGTGATTGGGCGCCCTTCGATCCTCATCCCCTATGCCGCTGCTGCCGGGGACCATCAAACCGCCAATGCCCGCGGCTTGGTCGAGGCGGAGGCCGCGATCCGCATGCCTGAGGCCGCTTTCACCGCTGAGGCCCTGACCCAAGCTGTCAAGAACCTGCTCACCCACCCCGATGCGGCGGTGAAGATGGCCCATAACGCACTCGATCACGGTTGTCCGGACGCCACCGAACGGCTGGTAGACATCACCCTAGAAATCGCCAACAAGGACCGAACCTCATGAAGCACTGGGAAGCCCCGATGAACGCCGCCACCAAATTGCCGATGACCCTCGGCGCGATCCATTTCGTTGGCATCGGCGGGATCGGCATGTCGGGGATCGCCGAGGTGTTGATCAATCACGGCTACCAGGTTCAGGGCTCTGACCTAAAAGCCTCGAAGATCACCGATCGCCTGGAAAAGCTCGGGGCGAAGATCTTCCTCGGCCAAGCGGCAGAGAACCTAGACGATGCCCAGGTCGTGGTGATTTCTTCGGCGATCAAATCCGGAAACGCTGAACTGGACGAGGCCCGCCGTCGCGGGCTGCCGGTGGTGCGCCGAGCCGAGATGCTCGCAGAACTGATGCGCTTGAAATCCAACGTGGCGGTCGCCGGGACCCATGGCAAAACCACGACGACCACCATGGTGGCGACGCTGCTCGATGCCGGTGGGATCGACCCCACAGTGATCAATGGCGGGATCATCCATGCCTATGGGTCCAACGCACGCATGGGGCAGGGCGAATGGATGGTGGTCGAGGCTGATGAAAGCGATGGCACCTTCACCCGGCTGCCCGCAACCGTCGCGATTGTGACCAATATCGATCCCGAACATATGGAGCATTGGGGCGATTTCGACCGGCTCCGCGATGGGTTTTACGAATTCGTGAGCCGCATCCCGTTCTACGGGCTCGCGGTCTGCTGCACCGACCACCCAGAGGTCCAAGCGCTGGTTGGCCGCATCACCGACCGCCGCGTTGTGACCTTTGGCTTTAACGCGCAAGCCGATGTGCGCGCGGTAGGGTTGCGCTACGAAGACGGTGTGGCGCATTTCGACATCGCGCTGCAAAACGAAGAGACGGTGATTGAAGGCTGCGCACTGCCGATGCCCGGCGATCACAACGTGTCCAACGCGCTGGCTGCCGTTGCCGTGGCGCGCTATCTGGGCATGTCGGCCGAGGAAATTCGCAGCGCGCTTGGGGCCTTTAAAGGTGTGAACCGCCGCTTCACCAAAGTGGGCGAAGTGGGCGGCGTGACCGTGATCGATGACTATGGCCACCACCCGGTCGAGATTGCAGCAGTGCTCAAAGCCGCGCGCCAAGCCACCAAGGGCCGGGTCATTGCGGTCCACCAGCCGCATCGCTTTTCGCGTCTGCATGATCTGTTTGAAGACTTCTGCACCTGCTTCAATGAAGCCGATGTGGTTGGGATCGCGGAGGTCTTCTCCGCCGGGGAAGACCCCATCGACGGCGCGACCCGCGAAGGTCTGGTCGCGGGGCTGATCCAACATGGACACCGCCATGCCCGCGCTGTGGTCAGTGAGGATGACCTGATCCGCCTGGTGCGTGAACAGGCCCGCCCGGGCGACATGGTCGTTTGCCTTGGGGCCGGGACGATCAGCGCTTGGGCCAACGCCCTGCCGGAGCGGCTGCGTGGCTAGTGTCGTCCTGATCATCGGCGCGGTTTTTGCCATGAGTTCCGGAGTTATAGCCTATCGCCTTCGGCGCGACGGGCTGATGCGCGGCGTGCTGATGTTCTGTACGATCCTGCCCGGAATGTTCGGCGCAACCATGTTCACCGCCAGCGCGGTGAGCGGACCCTTGGCCATTATGGCCGACATTACCGGGACCTACCTCTTCGCGCCCGCGAGCATCGCAGCTTGGATCGGCGCGCTGATCGGCTGGCTGACGATCCGGCAAGGATAGCCAAAGGCCACGCAATCCGCCCAAATTGATCGGGTTCATAACCGATGCAGATTAGGATTTAGAAACTTTCATTGACCAAGGCCTGCCCGCTCAGCTTTGGTGACGGCAGACGTGATTTCCACAAGGCGCACTGGTTTTGAAGATCGAGGACATTCAGGATCGAGAGAGTTTAAGGGCCTGGCTCACAGAGCAGGACAGCTATGAGATCACGGTGACGATCGCAGCGCGTGCCGCTTTGCGGGTGCAACCCAAGCTTTGGATAGCCTCAAATCCCGTGCGCCCAAAGGCAACAATGAGAAGTCTACCCTATTTTTGGTCAGTGATAACAGCCTGCAGTGTTGTCAAGATATCAACGTGGGAAGTTAATTATGCTGCCGCCCACGCCGCAAACAGCGCTAGAGACACAATCTATGCCGTTGCCGATGCTGCCGACGCTGCTGACGCGGCAACCCCCGGCTTCGTAGCTGCCGACCGAGCCGCCCATGCCGCACAAGCCGCTGCCCAAGCTGCATACGCTGCCGCCGACGCAATCGCCTTCTCCGCGAGCGCCGCCTACGCCGCCGCACGAGCCGCCACCCGAGCTTCCGACGCCTGGAGCGCGTTGCGCGCAGATTGCGAATTGCTGATTGCACAGAAGACTGTCTGGTTGCGACCCCTATGGCATGGCGAAAAAAATGAGCAGAGTCAGGATTGGGCGGTCACGAAAAGCGCCTGGCAGCAGGCCGGTGCGCCTTGGGATCGG
>JBCDGN010000018.1:0-49042 GCA_038751255.1 Pseudomonadota bacterium | reverse complement strand
CGATACGAACGTGCCATCATCACCGCGTTTACTTGCATCAAAATACTTCCGCTCGCAATTTCCGTGAAGCAATAGATTTCCAATCTTTCTTGGGTGAACTGCCAGCAAACGAAGAAGTCCGGAAAATCCGCAGCAAACTTAGCTCATTGGAGGCATATATTCTCCGACGCGTTTCGGAGGATTGCGGAAACGAATGGCTCGACCAGTTACAATTACACGTTGTTGTTTCGATCTGCGAAGCACTTGGAGCTCTCATAAATAGCGGCAGCGAGTGTAACATAAGCGAGCTATCTAACTCGCAGAAAACACAGGCCGGCTGTCTTGGCTTTCAGATCGCTTCAAATGGAATCGACGCAATATCCGCTGAACTAGATCGCTATATTCAAAGCGCAGACAGAGATCGCGTCAACTATTCCAAGATCCTCAAGCCGCTTCATTCCTGCCTTCAATCGAACCGAAATGATCCTGAGTTTGCAGAGATAATTGGCTTCTTTAGGGAATTCATATTGGATCGCTTCTACGTGCCGTTTTGTAGCTCGCTGATTGGTCAAACCCTTCGAGAGCCGAAACTCGTTACGCCCAGCGTAGCGGCTAAAAAGTACGATGTCCCGTTGTCACTACTGCGCCGGCAACTGAAGCTCATGTTTCCTCAAGAGTCCAAAACTTCAAAAACTGACACCACCCTCCCTGCTACCCTCTTTTCACTCGAGGATATGCAAGCCGCTGTAAGCGAGGTCCGCAAGCTATCATCATTGTCTGTCTGCAGATTGGCAATCGGCGCAGAAAGATATTTGATGGAGGGCCTCGCTGCAGAAGGCGTCATCAAAACACACTTTCCGCGTGGTGATGGGGCCATGCCCGTGATCCACGAAACCGAGTTATTAGAGTTTATTGCCAAGCTACAATCCGCGACGACACATGTCGGTGGTACGAGCGATGATGACATCAGTTTTGCACAAGCCGCATCGAGTTGCCACTGCACAACCGTTTGGATCATTGATCAGGCGCTGAAGGGTAGTTTGCCGCTCGTTTCTGTTATAAAAGAGCCCTATCGGCTCGACGATTTTCTTGTTCCATTGGCAAAGCTACAAGCAATCTTGGTGCGCTTGCCGCCGCAAATGGTTTCAATTGCCGACGCCGCGAAGCTGCTGGGGTATCGTGGAGCGACGGTGCAAGCGCTTGCTCGCGCCGGGCTCCTCCCTTCAAAAAACATAGACTCTCGCTTGGCCAATAGGGCTAGGGTCATGTTCCACCTTGCAGACATTGAGCGGTTTTCGCGCAAGTATGTTCGCCTCCGAGGACTGAACGGAGAGCGGCGCAAAACTTTTTTGCAAACCCAACAATATGTTCTCGATTGCGGAGTTCATCCGATCACCATCGGCACTGCCGCATCGCAGTTTTACCTGCGTTCAGAGATCGAGGAGATCGCCAATCAGCCTGGCGGGGAGAGGTTGGCGCGCCTCCTGCATGTCGACGAACTCAGACAAATCACGCGCAAAAATAAGTCGGGATAACCGGCGGTAGCAATCAAAATCAGAAAAAGTCAGAGGCAGAAAAAATGAAGAACTTAGACATACTTGAGCATGACGAGTGGGCACACTGCCAACCAAAGACCCGGACCGCCGGGAAAGTCGAAATTGGAAACGTCTTCGGTGTGTTGCCTTTTGATGGTGTCCGAAATCCATTAACAACCAGCAGCCACAGTCAAAAAATTGCGTTTAAGTACAAGACAGAAGCGAATGAGTGGCGACCAAAAATTGGCCTAGCGGAGAGCGGAGCAGAATTGGCCGTCAGCCATGAGCTCTTACTACTTCCGAAAACATTCAACGTCGAGTTTCAGCCCGTATGTTTTCCGTTTATCAATTCGCTTGGCCTGAAGCGCGACCATACAATCGATATCAGATTGACATTGAAAAGTGGGATGCGCGTATTCATTTTTGTTCGAAACGCCAATAGCTTAAAAAAGCGTGAAACTTGGGCTGATATTGCAGCTATTCGTGATGCGGTGCCGCAAAGTGAAGCCCATAAATTCATGATTGTAGACGCCAGCGCTTTTGGCCGCCCCAGACGCGACAATCTGCGTCGCATACATTTCTCTTCGATGTTTGAGGCGGACCCAGAAGCCGATGCTGAAACTCTTTGGGTAGCCAAAAAAATAAAAACGCTTTGGCGTATCTCCGACCTCTTTGATTATTCCGAGCTTCTGGCCGGGCGCATCTACAAATCGTGTTTGCGATTGATTGGCCGCGGCGCTTTGCAAGCGGACAAAAATGCCGTGATCGGTCCCCATTCGCGGATCTGGATATAAAACTATGCCGATCCAGCTTCGCTACCACATTCCACCCGGGACCGTACTGAAAAGCGGCACCCAGTCACTTGTCCTTCATCAAAGTGCGAAGGGAATCCGCGCGCAAAACGAATTAACTGGGCAGAGCCACTTTTGGACGATAGCCGAGTTTCTGACGAAACTTGAGAGCCCAGGAACGCAGTGTCAAATGGCAATGCGTGCTATGGGTCCCGCCCTGATGCGAATTCGAAGAGGTGGCCTGTTTCATCGTGACCAGTTGAGCGAAAAGGGTCGCGACATGTTAGACTTTCGCAAGGCGCTTTGCTTTGGCATCGAAAGTCTGGTTGCGCGTGGATGTCGAATAAAGGCGGCTTGGCTCGACCGCCCGGATTGGCGGCGTGAAATTATTCAGGTCGCGCGACAACACTTCACAAAATATCCAATTGATTACGCCCCACGCGGCGGCATGATCAAATCGATGGCAAATGTGCCAAGGGGCCGTACGCTGAAGCGCTACTGGGATTTGTTCACCGAGGCCGACTACAATGAGATCGTACTCGCCGATCACAATTGGCTGAAAGGTAACCGCAACCCGAAACTCCCGCTCAAGGTCAGAGAATTCATCCGAGAAGCAATTGAACTGGTCCGCCTCGAGACAAAAAAACCCACCGTGGCCGCCGTCACAACCAGAACAATCGATTTGATTGTTATAGAGAATGTTCGACGCAAAGCAAACGACCTCGACCCGCTGCCTAAGCCAGTTAACAAAACAGTCTCGGACATGATGAAAAAAATTGATGCAACCGCTCTCGCTGTTGCGCGCGATGGTGAACGCGCAGCGATCAACGATCGCACGCGGGGCAGTACCGACACACGCGCCCTGATGATCGGCGAACTTGTAGAAATTGATGAGTGCAAGCTTTCCTTAATCGTGATCGTCAAACGACTTGGTCTATGGCAACAACTGAGTGAAGACGATAAGTCGAAGCTCGAGGCGCTCGAAGACTATGTTCGTACGCGGCTTTTTCTTGTGCTTGTGCTAGATGTGGCGTCGCGAATGCCCCTTGGATGGGTCCTGACAGATGCCCCATCAGCGGACGCTACGAAAGAGGCGCTTCGTATGGCCACCCGCTCAAAAGAACGAGAAAAGGTCATCTACGGGTGCGATCATGACCCAATGCCGGCGGTCGGGTTAGCGTGTGTCGTGAATGACAATGGGCACGGTCTCCGCAACAGCTCAATAAAAACAGCGCTGCTCGGCACAGCTACTGAAGTAATCGATGTTCGCGCATACCATAGCGGTGATAAACCACATGTAGAAAAGATGTTTGGCGGCATGGAAACACGCCTTTTCAACCTAATTCACGGTTACACTGGAGGTTGGGCCGGTAAGCTCAAAGGCTATGACGCAATCAAGTCTGCGGCTTTTGTGCGTGAAGAACTCTACGCGATGATCACGAAGTACTTCGTCGATGTATATCCATTAGAAATTCATCACGGCACTACGTTTTTCAACCAAAGACCTCTTCAAGCTTGTCAGAGGTTGGCCAAGGATGGTTGGACGATTGCGCCTATGGCGCCACAGCAGCGTCGCCTTGCCTTTGGGTGGCGGCGCGAAGCAACAATAACGGATGAAGGTGTGCTTGTTTTTGGGTTGCCCTTCAACTCAGCAGACTTGCAAAAATTCCGGGATACTGAAGTGAGGAAGGTGTCCGTTTATGTCGACGCGGACTGCATAAACGTGGCTACCGTTGTGATAAAAGGAGAACCCGAACCGCTTGATGTTGAAATAAGTTGGACAGCAATGCGCGACATCACATTGGCAGAGTTCCTCGCGCACGCCCAACACGTCCGCGCTGAAGATCCGGAATGCACTTCTAATTTTGAACTGAGCCTGGCAAAGACTCGCGACGCAATGTTCGAAGATCTTCGCCGCAAGGCGATCGAAGCCGACATTCCGCGCAGTTATATGACGATTGAAGAGGCTCAGACAAAAGCAGACGTCATCATGCGCGGTGTGCATACGTATCAACCCGCGGTTACACCAGGTACTGTGCCACCAGGTTCGTTGGGTGATCTGGAAGGCGGCATCGACGGGGTCTACGATATCGGTGAGGGGTTTGTTGAACCCCTCGATGGCGATCTCGCAGAAACTGATGATGAGACGAAAAAACTCTCAAGGCCCAACCTCGACGGGAAGCTGTCATGAGTTTTGTGGACATGGAAAAAGCGCAGGTGCTGATGCAGCTGCGCGACGCACACTACGCGTTTCCACGTGCGGCCAAACTTCGTGAGGGCTTTGAATGGATTCTGTCGGACTATTGGTCGAAGGCAGCGCTAGAAGCGCCATTCGAAGCGCGTGGTCTCCTAGTCACCGGCCCGTCGCGCACCGGAAAAACAGTTGAAATTGCACACCAACTCTCTCAACTGAATGATGGCAGTACGCGGATGCCGGATGATCGACCGGTACGTATTGCAAGTGTCATGCTTAGCGGAACAATGTCGTGGAAAGACCTAGGCATGAAAACCTTGCTTGACGGGTTGCGCATGGAATCGAGAGGCAAGATGACCCAGCGTAAAATCTGGAACATGGTCAGTTTCCAAGCAAGGGCACAAGGCGTTCACGGGATCCACTATGATGAATGCCAGCACATTTTCCCAAGAAGCGCTGACGCGCGAAAGATGCTCTTGGATAGCTTCAAGACACTCCTCAAAAATCCAGAATGGCCTTTGATGCTGGTTCTTTCCGGGGTGGACGAGCTGGTCGAGTACGTAAACGAAGAGGAACAGTTGGCCTGGCTGCTGCGACCGGTGGTTTTCAACGAGATTGTGCTCGCCAGCCATGCGGACCAACACGAGCTCAATTGTCTTTGTTATGCCTACAGCGAGCATGTCGAGTTGGACTTTGCGAACCTGTCTTCACTCGATTTCTTCCGTCGACTCTCAATCGCCTGCGCTAATCGATGGGGGCTGGTAATCGAGTTACTCATCGACGCCTGCGTTGAAGCAAAAACGCGGGGTCAAATTGCTTTGTCAAAAGATAATTTTTGCCGAGCACTGACAAAGAAAACCTGTTTGCCGTCGGGATACTCCCCATTCTCAATTGAAGACTATGAACGGCTGTTCAAAGGAGAGAAGATGTTCGATCTCTGGGAAAAGCAGCGCAGTTTGATGCACACCAATTAACTCTATATTCCGACGAATCTAAGGGTCTGCGCGAAAGTGCGGGCCCTTTCTTTCGTGCCTATTCCAGACTTCCTTGGAAAACCGCATGGTTATGCTTCACTTCGGCACACTTTTCCTTCCAATTCACATTATGAAAAATAAATGACTAAAAATCAGTATTTTACATGTGATTCGTTTCTGGCTGTTCTCAAATTTGCACTCTTATGGTCCACTGACAGTCATTGGACCATAAGAGTATCGATTTAACCCATAAGCGTATAAAACACCTCTCAATATGTGTTTTCCGCACAAAAGTGACAGCATACCCGGAAGTCCCGACGGCTGCCGCCCATTTCGATCCCAAACAACGACCGAGCTGGCAACGCATATTAGGCTACCTGCGCAGAAATTATTACTAGAACAAAGTCTTGGAACTCCTCTTCCAGCAGCCGACAGTTGGGCGTGGTGCCTGAAGTTTTTCTCAGAAAACCGATGTCAGTGGCAGAGGGCAGTGGCTTTGGGCAGCCCGGACCCAAACACTGGGTCAGCGCCGCGCCGGCCCAGGTCTTCGCTGGATACAGCCAGGCTCGCACGAACGTTGGCCGGTTTGGGGTCTCGCATGAGATCTTCGTCAGCCACAATGCGTGCGGTCACGAAAGGTGCTGCGATAGATGTGCCAGTGACGAACCGACCTCCATCTGCAGAGGGGATGAAAACATCCACGCCTGGCGCCGCGAAGTCGACAAAGGGGCCTCGGACAGCGTTGCGGTAGATATCACGGTCGGCGTCTATTGCCGTTACCGCAATCACGGATGGAAAGGCCGCGGGGTATTGTGGCGCCACGTTAGGGCCGGCATTTCCCACTGCAGCAATCAGGACCATTCCTCGCGACGTGGCCTCAGACACAGCGAGGTCGAGCAACTTGTTGAACGGACCGGCAAGTGAAAGGTTCACCACGCGTACATCTTGCCCTGCCAGCCAGTCCAACGCGCGGATCAGATCGTCCGCCCCGGCGGCTGTGCCTCCGTTCCTGCTTTGCCCGACCACAATCGCATTATAGATCGTGAGCGCCGCGATCATGCTGGGGTCCGCGAGCTGGCTTGCCACCTCTGTTCCGTGTCGCGACGCGATCGGCTGGCCCGCGGTGAACTGGCGCGACACCACGCGTGTATTTACCAGATTAGGGGCGTCTGGATCCACTTGCGTATCGATGACACCAACCGAACCGTGGGCCCGACAGCGACTGTCAGGCCAGTCCAAAAGAGCTAAAGCATAGCTCCGTTCGGATTTGCCGGGTCTCAAAACCTGCAAATGGTAGGCGTGGTTGATGCCGACAGTCGATCTCGGCTCCGCAGCCTCAAACGCGGCAATGGCTTCTGCGCCTGTTACATCGACAGGTTTCTCGAAGGTCACCATGCGCTGACCAAGCGAGGGCAACGCTGTGGTGTCTGTCCAGACATAGTCACCTTCTTCCGCTGCCTGCATGAGCCGGTCGAGCGGCTGAGCACTTGGCAAGAGAGCAATGACTTGGCGACTGTCCACGGTCTGAGCACTCGGTGCGTCCGCCCCAAGCTGACCCAGTGTTCCCGTATCGCAGGCGGCAAGCAACCAACCAGCCGCAAGCAGCCACCACAAGCCCAAAGAGGCGGGGCGGGCTTTACTACGAAGGTTTGCGAAAGCTAACATTGTCATCTCCAGTTGGAACAGCTGCCTTCAGCTGGGTCGTCTCGCAGGTGCCAAGGGTTCATTTTTTTTGCCAGTATGCAAATCTAATTCTGAACCGGGTGGGCTGCCTGCACGACAGATGGTTTAGCCTTGTCTGTAAAGGCAGCGGACCACTTCGGTACGGGTTGACCAAGAACCGAACCAAGAAAGCAGGCACCATGGATCGCGAAGAGCGCCTTCTTGTTTATATGCAGAACAAACTGCCGGTCGATGAGCGGCGGCAGTTTGAGGCAGAGATCGCAGACGATGACAAGCTGGCGGCGGAGGTTGCTGCCCTGCGGTCTGCTCGCTCTGTGCTTGCACGGCAAGATGCCTCGGCAGACCTCGAAACGGACTGGAGCAACTTCACCAAAGCCCTAGACGCGGAGCAACCTGTTCCAGCCAACACAAACCGCCCGGTCACACTATCGCTTTTGCAGGCGGCCGGCCTGGTTTTGGCGTCGGTGATGCTATGGCAGCTGGCGGTGGTGCCTAATGTGGATCGTCTAAGCCAGGGGGGGGGGTATGAACCCGTGAGCGAAACGGCCTCTGGTCCTGTTCTGCAAGTGCTCTTCGCAGGCAGCGCGCAAATCGGGGATATCTCCGAGGTGTTGCGAACCTTTGATGGCACCATTCTTGATGGACCTAGCGCATTAGGGATTTTTCGGATCTCGTTTCCGGACGAAGCGCAGAGGGATGCGGCCAGCACAGCCTTGATTGACCGTCCAGACCTAGCTGTGAGCGCCACGATCGAGTGAAAACGTCTCGCGCCGATCACGACGCGCCGAGACAGCGCATCAGCAACTGCTTGGCGTGGAAGACACGGGTTTTAACGGTTCCGGCGGGGATCCCTTCCACCCGCGATATTTCGCCGTAGGTCATGTCCTCATAGAAAGCCAGGCGGATGACACTGAGATGATCAGGCTTCAGGCCATCCAGACAAGTTCTGACCCGCGCGGCCTCTGCACTGGCAATGGCCGTGGCCTCGGGCCCAGGCGCATCATCGATTTCCTCAGGTACATGCTCCACCGGGCTCACGCGCGCGTTCTTACGCATGCGGTCAACCAGCTTGTTGCGCGCAATGGAGAAGAGCCAGGTGCGGGCGGCCGCGTCACCCCGATACCGTCCAGCGCTACGCCAGACCTCCAGCATCGCGTCTTGCACCACGTCGGCTACGACCGAGGCATCTAAGCCCTTCGAACGGACAAATCCTGTAAGGTTTGCATGATGCTCTTCGTAAAACCGGCGCATTGCCTCGCGGTCGCCTGCTGCAATGCTCATTAGGAGTTCGCGATCACGTTCCATGTTCGCCGTTTCACCCCATGTGAATGGTCGAGTTCTTTGCCCTTAGCGATGTCGCATCGCAGCGAGACGCGCGCAACGCATTCATCAAGAGCCGCTGAGACCGGAACTGAGTCAGATAAAGCTGCGACTAAGGTATGACCTTTGCCGAAATCTCGTAATAGTCTCCCAGGGTGTTGTGCGCTTGGTTGGCGTTTCTTATCCTCCGTTTTGATAAACCCATCGATGGCGCGAAGCGGATAGGGTTTCAACTTGGTCAGCCCCTATAAGTCGATGTCCAGTTGTCTTTCTGTCTGCCACGCTTTCCAAAATTCCCCGGAAGCAGTTGCTTAGTGCTTATTAGCCACGCCTGGATTTTAGGCGCCGAACTTTGCCCCACGAGGAGCACACAAGCTCGCCCCAAAAAATTTGTTGACTGTCAACAAAATTGCTTTGGTCCTTGTGCTTGATGGAAGAGCTCTGCGAAAAAATGGTGAAGAACTTAGAGAAGCCCGTGCTCTCGGACAGGTCTTTGTTCGTGAAATCAACGAAGCAGCCATTGATGCGCACGGGCTACACTGGTTGAGCATGGATGTAGTGTTGATGGCGGGGAGAGTCCCCCTTCGACGGAGGTTCGACCTGCCACTTCAATAGTCGCCTATTCCAGCCGCTCCATGTCGTTGAGTTCGAAGCTGCTGTCGAGAAGGCTGGGCTCCGGGCCGTAGAAGCGGGCAAGCAGGAAGAAGCGGCGATCAGGGTCAGTGGGGAGCCAGTTGCTCTCCTTTCCTTCTGGAGCGGTCGGGCCAAAGTAGATGTCGACCGATCCGTCTTCGTTTGCCACCACGTCAGGCATCGTCGAGTCGATGCTGCTCGGGACGATGTCGCGCAAGTAGGACGCCGTTTCGAGATCATAGGTGGTGATCGCCCAGAAATCCCTGACAGGAACATCGGGCGGCATGGTCAGCTTGTAGGACTGGCTGCCATCAAGCCACTCGCCGTCCGGGGTCTCGGCGAGATCCAGATAATACGTCGACGAGCCATAATTCTTCACGCTGGTGATGATTGCGTAAAAGAGCGCGCCCCGCGCGTGGTAGTCGTAGTACGATGGATACTCGTACGACCACTCAGTCTCACGCGACCCATCCGGAACGAGTGCTGACCAACGCTTTCCCTCGAAGACAAAGGGGTTCAGGACGCGATGGTACTGGTCAATCATGTATTCCAGGGCCTCGGGTCCTGCAGCGTCAAAGATTGCCTGCATCTCGGGCTCTGGGGCGAACGGTTCATTGCGCTTGATCCCCAGTCGCGCCAGCAACCCCATCAATGCGAGATCACGGTCGAGGACAACTTCCTCGCCGATCATCTCGTGGATCTCGCTGTAGATGCTCCCGTCCAGCTTCGGTGTCATCTCCAAGAGTTCGCCGTAAAGGTCGACATAGGCCGTCTGCGGATCATCAACTTCCGAAAGCGGGTAGATCTTCAACTGTTGGGTGAGCGCCGTTGCTTTGGCCAAGTTCTCTGTCGTCGGGCCACCAGACAGGATGGGGCGCAGGACAGCAAACCCAAAGTTGGTCTCTTGTTCGTAGACCAGGGCATCGGGGAGGAGTGGCCCGTCATATCCGGGCGGTACCAGGATGTACTTCGTCCCAAGACCCCGATCCCGACCATTTGCACCAACGTCTTCCAGGGGGCGCTGCCACGCGTCCATAATGGTACCGAAGATGCCCACCCCATCCGCCGAAGGCGGCATCTCAACAACAATCGGGCCGTCCTCGATTGTCCAGTACGTCATGATGTAGGGAGTCGTGTTGTTGGGCGTGGCTGTTTGGAAGCGCCAGTCCTGGAGCTGGGAAAAGTGTCCGACGTCATTCGGGCCCACCCCGACTTTCGCAAGCGCGTCACGGTAGAATTTAAAGTTCATGAGTGGCATCGCCCAGACAGCGGCATCCACGGCCCGGTGATAGGTCATGCGTTCTGCGGTGCCCGCGGACGAGAAATCCATCTCTTGCGCATGCGACGACGTTGCAAGGAGCGCCCCGACTGCGAATCCTTTCGCGGATTTCATGATTTTCGATCGCGCCACTTTAAACTCCCCCCGAAGCTTGGCATGAGGGTTCGGAGTTACTCTGTTTCGCCGAGAGTTGCCAGCAGACGTTCTCCGTCGCACTCTTGAGGTTCAATAGCTGGTTCCGTCTTCTCATCTGGTCGCGCAATATTCGAAAGGTACTCCCACGTATTGGTGGGTTGAACGGACGAGGTTGCGGGTGAGCCTTGTTGCTCAGGCATCCGAAAGCGTCCAATTGCGCAGTCGCAGCGAAATGGTGCTTCGTGAGCCTCTTGTCCCTGATACCGGGTAGATAGAAGGACGTCTTTACGCAGACGGAGATCCGTTGGTCGGTCTCAACAGGCGTGAGCAGCGACGCCACAGACAGTTGCGCGGCAATACGCTTGGACTACGCACGATGCAGAAAGCGCGCGTTTAGGGTTCAGTGGGCAGCAGGGGTTTTAGTCGCGCCAGTGCATCTGCAAAAACTGCCTCGGGAATGTTCAGCGGTGGCAGCAACATAAGGCTCTCACCGCTGCCATATAACAATAGGCCCATATCAAGCGCGCGCTTTTGGGTCGCAACCAGTGACTCGACGCTACCAAGGTCCAGCGCGCTTTGTGCACCTACGACGCGCAACCCAGTGCGGTCTTTGAAGGTATCACGAACCATAGGTCCAAGGATCTGGTCAGAACGGGTTACGAGATCCTCTCGTTCCAATATCTCAAGCGTCGCCACCGCCGCAGCGCAGGCGACGGGATTGCCTTGGAATGTGCTTGTGTGCGTACCGGGCAACCAGGTTTGGAGTATCTCTGGCCTCCCCGCGACGGCCGATAGCGGCAGACTTGCTGAGAGCCCTTTGCCAAGCACGACCAAATCCGGAACAAGATCTGCGAAGTTGAAGGCAAACCAGCGGCCTGAACGACCAAGCCCGGACCAGATTTCATCGACAATGAGGAGCGCATTGTGGCTCCGAACCAAGTCCGCAACTCCTTTGAGAAAGATGGGGGACGGTCCTCGGACGCCAGCGACCCCCTGAACGGCCTCCACAATGACAGCTGCACAGGGCCTTTCAGCTAGAAGCGCATTCAAAACCACCAGCGCGCGAGAGGCCTCCGCGTCTGTTGCGGCGTAAGGAGCGAAGGAAACCCATGGCGTCGCCCAAGGCTCAAACGGTGTTCGCAAGGGCTCGGAATGCGTGAGCGCCAATGCCCCAAGAGTTCGACCGTGATAGCCGCCCTCAAATGCGATGAAGTGTTTACGGTCGGTCGCTTGCATGGCTGCTTTGAGGGCTGTTTCAACGGCTTCAGCACCGGAATTGGCCAGATGGATCGCAGTCAGATGCGACGGCAGGTGTTTTTTTAGCGCCATGTAGAGAGCGGCACGGGCGGTCGACGGAAGTCGTGTTCCCGTATGCAAAATCCCAGATTGCAAAACGTCTTCGATCGCCGCGCGGTGTGCGGGATGCCCATGCCCCAGCGACGTGGTCGCTGAACCGCAGGCGAGATCTACGTAGCGCCTGCCAGACTCGGTGAACAAAAATGGTCCTTCGCCTTTCGTGAACAGGGGAGGAGCGCTCGTCAGGCGAAACGTGTTGGACGCAGTGGATTCGGTAAGTCTGGTTTGCTCTACCGGATTCATGCGCTACTCCGACCTAGGCACTACGGCAACAGTTGGGCTGCGAAGGCGCAGAGCCGTTTGTGCGCCAATCTGCGGCAGAGCGACCGAATGACGGGCCATGTCCAGCTGAATGTCTGCGCCATCACTCAAGCGGACCGACACCTCAACGATTGGCCCTTTCGAGACGATGTCCAGGATCTGGCCCGTGAGGTCACCGACAGCTTGGTCGCAAACCTCTAGGGTCTCGGGGCGGATGACAAGGAACACGGACGTGGCGTCTGGGTGGTTGTCTGTTGTTTGGACCGTAAAGCCTGTGGCCTCCGCACGCGCCTGACCGGATCTGCCATCAACAATCGAGGCGGGCAAAAGTGTGCAGCGACCAAAAAACTGTGCGACAAACGCTGATGCAGGCCTGTCGTACAGCGTATTCGGTGTGCCGATCTGTTCAATGCCACCGTCTTTGAGCACTACGATTCGATCGCTTAGCGTCATGGCCTCTTCTTGATCGTGGGTCACACAAATGAAGGTGGTGCCTACATCTTTGTGGATACGCCGCAATTCCTTTCGCAATTGTACGCGAAGGTTTGCATCCAATGCGCTCAGGGGCTCATCCAGCAAAAGCGCGCCCGGCTGGGTGATCAGGGCCCGCGCAAGAGCCACACGTTGGCGCTGACCGCCAGACAAGGCGGCGGGTTTGCGGCTCCCAAATGGACCAAGATCTAGTTTTTCCAACCAGTCTTGTGCCGTTTTCCGGCGTTCAATGCTGCCCAGACCGCGCATCTTCAAACCGTAGGCCACGTTGTCGATCACCGACATATGTGGAAAAAGAGCGTAGTCTTGAAACATGATCGCAACGTCGCGCTCGCGTGGCGAAAGGTCAGTTACATCGTCTTCATCCAACAAGATCCGACCAGAAGATACGTTTTCGAGCCCGGCAATCATACGCAGAAGTGTCGTCTTGCCACAGCCAGATGGACCGAGAAGCGTCAAAAACTCCCCGTGCGCGATCTCAAGATCGATCGGGCGCACCGCCTCAAAGTTCCCAAAACTTTTGGCGACGCCTTTCAGAGTTATGGCCTGTGCTCTTGTCGGTGGCATCATGGGCAAGCCACTTGAAAAGCTCGGGCTTGTCTACTCTCACAAACGGTGCGAGGACGTAACTTGGTTGGTTTCAAAACAGTAGCAACATGGTCAAACACTCTTTGCCAACGACAATTGCTGCGCATATTTTCGATGATCTGCGACGGCGCATTATCGAGGGCGAATTTGCTGCTGGACAGGCGTTGCGCGAGGAAGACCTTCGCGTCACTTATGGATCTTCGCGTGGTCCAATTCGTGAAAGTCTCCGATTGCTCTTGCAAACCGGTCTTGTAGAGCAACAGCCCCGACGTGGATTTCGCGTTCGGCAGTATACGGCGTCTGATGTGCGCCAGATCTATCGGTTGCGTGCGATGCTTGAAATGCAACTGATTTCCGAATTGTCGACGCGTCCACTTGGGCCTTTGCTGGAGACCCTGGAACAGAATTGCGCTGTGATGCACGCGTGTTTTGAGCGCAGCGACCTGGATGCTTACTTTTCCGAGAATGCACGCTTTCACCAGGCCATAATCGATTATGCGGAGAACCGTATTCTCTTGGAGGTCCTGGAGTTTGTGAATGAAGTCTCTCAACCAATCCGCTACCGGCTGTTGGGAGATGCTTTGCCCTCGCGCCGATCTTTGAACTACCACGAGCAACTTGTCGATTTGCTGCGACGGGGCGAGATCGAGCAAGCCAAGGCTCTGGTTGAGAGCCAAATTCTGGAAAACCTTGAACGCGCTGTCGAGGTTTTTGCCAATGCTGCCGACGCTGAAACGGAGGCTTGATGACGCGTAAGTCATTCCCATTAGGCCAAAGCGATAAGTCCTATTTCGACAATCGCATCTTCCCCGATGTCGCTGACCTCAACGAGGTTTCGTGCAGGCGGTGCGTCTCCAAAAACCTCCGCAAAGGCGATGTTCACTGCCTCTTTGGCGCTGAGATCGGTTAGAAAAACATCGGCGCGCAAAACACTTGACGGCTTGGATCCGCTTGCCTCGAGAATTGCGATGCAGTGCTTCAGGGATAGCCGGGCTTGGGCAAGTGCACCTTCGACAATCTGGCCGCTTTCCATATCCCGAGGCATCTGACCGCCCACAAATATCAAGCCGCCCCCCCGAGCCGCCTGCGATACGGGTGAGGTCGAACCAGGTGCCTGCTCAGTGGCTATTAATTCACGCATATCTAGACATCTCGCTTTACGTTGATCGTGGTGAGAAATTCGGCCAACCCCCAGGCCCCCCCTTCGCGACCCAATCCCGCCAAACCAAAGCCTCCGGTCGGCGCGTCTGGGCTTTGGATGCCGGTCGTGTTTAGCCCAATAGAGCCGTATCGAAGACCCGAGGCCAAGTCTTGCATGGCGTCCAAGTCCGCACCGTAGAGATAGAGGACCAGTGGCTGCCGGTTGCGGGCCAGTCGGTCTTTCAGCTCACTGCGATTGTCAAAAGAGGCGATGCCCATCATGGGACCAAACAGTTCTTCGGTTTCCAAAAGCTGAGCGTCCGACACGAGATATACAGTTGGCGGAGCAAGGAAGGGACTGTCGTCTTTGACTGGTCTGATCCCTCCGCAAAGCAGTGTTGCTCCACTTTGTTCAAGTTGATTGCCGATCTGCGCCAATCGAGCCACCGATTGTGCAGTCCGCACAGGGCCCATAGAGCTGTCAGCATCAGTAGCGGGTCCGAAGCGGATTGCCGTGAGCGCCGCGTCCACGCGATCGCTTAGCTCACCGGCGATGGGTGTTTCGACATAGACGATGTTCTGAGCGGAGCAAGCCTGTCCCGCAGCCCTTATCTTGCGGCTAACGAGGTCAGCGACAGCTTGATCCAGATCGGCATCTGCAAAAACTACAAACGGGTTTGTGCCCCCCCACTCCCCTATATGGGCTTTGGCACTGGCGGCCGCGCTCGCAGCGACTTGCAAACCCACGCGTGTTGAGCCGGTAAAGCTGACGGTTCCAATGCTGTCTTCTGCGATCAACTTCTGGATCCGCATTGGCTCAGCCAGCGGCAGCACCGACACGTAGTCGTCCAAGCCTGCATTCGAGAATTGCCGGGCCAACGCGAGCGCACACTGAACCCCAAGTTCGGACGGCTTTACCAAGGCCGCCGCACCAGCCGCCACACAGGGACCGATCTTGCGGGCCAGTCCTGCGACGGGGTCATTATAGGGCGCAATCAGAAGGCCCGTACCTCTCGCTACGGATAGGACGCTGCGTCCGGTCTCTGTCATCGTTTCAAACGGAAACTCTCTCAGAAGACGCAGCGAGGTTTCAAGAAAACTCGCAGCATAGGGTATTTCACCGGTGGCTTCAGAGCGGGTTTTGCCAACCTCTTCGATGGTCAACTCGACAAGCTCTTCGCGCGCCGCCTCCAGTGCGCCAAGACATCTGAGCAAAACACTCTTTCGCAGCGCCAGGTCCTGGGTGAGAGCGTCGGTTCCTTTGGCCAAGCGCGCGAGCGACAGACCGATCTCACGATCCTCTACCTGCGGTATGGTTGCCATGACGCGGCCCGTATTTGGTGATCGTGCGTGAAAGACTGTGGTCATGGATCCGGATTAAGAAGGCCGAAGATATGCGCAAGTTCTTGCTCGCTCTTGCCGAAGCAAAGGTGAAAGTGGCTGTCGCAGCCAGGGCCGAAGGCGTCACCGGTCAACACATAGACATTTTTAGTCCGCGCGAATTCGACGAACACGTCGATATTTGCAACACGCGGAAAAAAATAGAACGTACCTTCCTGCGGTGCCTGTTCCCATCCCATGGATTTAATGAAATCGCGCGCCATCCTGCGCTGTCTGTCAAGCGCGAGCGGAGAGGTGTCATTGGCAAAGGCGGCAAGTGCGAGCTTCTGACCCGGCGTAGGAGCAGAGCTGACGATCGTTTGATGAAGCGCCACAAATCGTTCAGCGAGACGTTTTGGCACCATCGCGGCCCCGACACGCGCCCCCTGGAGCACATAGTTTTTTGAAAAACTGTCGAAAAGCACGATGTTTTGGGTGGGCCTAGTGGTGGAGGCTTTCCAGGCTGACTTGTCGAACACGATGTTCGAGAAGCTCTGATCCAGCATGAGCAAAACACCATGATCGACGCACAAACCGACCAAGTCATCCAATTGGTTGGTGGGGATAATTCGGCCTGTTGGGTTGCATGGATTTGCAAGGATTATTGCGCCAGGGCTCTGTTCCGAAACCAGTCTTTCCAGTGCGACCATGTCCAGCGCCAACTCAAGCTCAGCCGATGTGGGACAAAACAACGGCTTCACATATGCCGCTTCACATATATCCGCATAGCTCGGCCAAGTTGGAGAGGGGAGGATCACACGCGCCCCGGAGGCAAGACCCGCACGCAAGGCTGCGAACAAACCAGCTTTGGCACCCGCTGTAATCACACAGACGTGGTCTGGAAGATGCCAATGCCCAAAAAACCTCTCCCGCGCCTGGTCTCTCAATTCCGGTAATCCCTCGGCGGGTGTCAGCTTGGTCCAGCTTGGATCAGGTGTCGGCAAAGCTGGGGGATCCGGGAAAGACGGCGTTGACAACGACCAAGCGTCTTCGCCTCGCGCTTTTGCCACAGCGACTGCGTTTGCGAGTTCCAGCGTTGGAGAGGCCCGCGCGGTCAAGAGCCGACACTTGGTTGCTTGAGCAGCAAAACCCACTGGGCGATCACGCCCAAAGTTAGCGAAAAAAGGAAAACCATGGTTCCTACAGCGTTTATCTTGGGGTCAAATCCGGTCACCAAAGTGGTCCAAATTTTGATCGGCAAGGTGAGCTGAAAGTTGGTGAGAAAGTAAGCGATAACAAACTCATCAAAGGCAAAGGTGAATGTCAGCAAAACAGTCGCAATCAGCGTGGGGGCGCAAGCGGGCGCGACGATCTCAACAATGGCGCGGGTCCGGCTTGCACCAAGCGATGTCGCGGCTTCTTCAAGATTTGATGGGACATGGGCAAGCCTCGCGCGCAGATTTAGAACGGCAAGGGGAAGCACATAGACGGTTTGTCCAAAGAGTACGAACCAAAGAGAAGGTTGTAGCCCCATCGCCGTCAACTGCAGGCGCATTCCGATACCGATCAACATGAGCGGCACAACAAGGGGCGCCAGGATCAAAGCCAGGAAGACCGGCTTGCCCGGCAAGCGGGCTTTCTGGAAGGCATAGGCCGCCAGAAAACCGATTGTCGTGGCGAGTATTGCCGCGCCGAGGGCGATGATGAGACTATTGATCAGACCATCTAGAAAGGACTGATCACGCGCCAATTGTGCGTACCAGTCGAGAGTGGGTTGTCGGAACGGCAGAGTTTGATAGCGACCGGAGTTGAACGAAAACACTGCCATCACTGCGATTGGCATGTAGATCGTGATTACCACCAAACCAAAAAGCAGCCCCAACCCCAGGGTAAGGGCCCGAGATGCGATGAGGCTGCGACCGGTCATGCAAGCCCTCGTCTAAGACGGCCGAGCAGGATGAGCGGCAGAAGCGTGATCAAAACCACACCGCACAACACAACAGCCATCGTCGCTGCGCTGGGCAGGTCATAGGTGCCTTTGACGGTCGAAAGCATGATTTGCGCCAATACAGGCTTTAGCCCACCACCGAGCAGCGTGGGCACCGCGTAGTCACCCACGCAAATGATGAAAGTCAGGGTCGCGCCGACGAGCCAGCCCTGCCGCGCCAGGGGAAAAATCACATCACGAAACACCGCCTGAGGACCAGCACCGAGACTAACCGAGGCTTCGATCAAGCGCCGATCGATCGCAACCAAAGCACCGAAAAGCGTAAGCGTGGTCAGCATTGTCCCGAAGAGGGCAAGGCCAAACACGGATGCGGCCATTGTGTAGAGAATTCCAAGCGATACAGGTGCTCCCCAAATGCCGGACAGTATCCAAGCGAGCACTCCATTGTCTGAAAGCACCAGCTGCCAGGAAAACGCGCGTATGGTGAAGCTGGTCCAAAACGGCGCGAGCAAGATCAGCAACAGCACATAGCGCCAGCGTTCAGAAACACAGAACGCCACTAAAAACGCTATTGGCCAAGCCAAGAGGGATGACACCACCGTGGCCATGACGGCCAGTTTCAGGCTGCGCCAAAGTGCATCTGCCTGATGGGCCTGTTCGAAAAACGCCAAGTAATTTCCCAGACCCATGCCGTCGGGGGTGATCAAGCTGAGCCGCACCATGTTTGCGAGGGGCAAAAGGAAAAACGCAGCCGTTAGCAAAACGGCAGGGAGCACGGCGACCCATGGATTTCGGAGTGACGATCGCGGCACCGCTACCACTCCAAAGCAACAACCCGCATGGGCGCACCATCCATGCAGGTCATCTTCAAAGGAATAGCGGCGAGAAAAGGATCGCGGCGCTTGATCTCACCCAAATCCTTGAGGTCTTCGATAAAGGGAACGCCTTGTCCGAGAACCGCGTGATGCGTCACAAATTCGTGGTTATAGACATGCCGTCCCGGCATTTCCCGCGCGATGTAGTCTTGCGGAAAATCGAGGCAAATCGCAGCCGGTTTTTGTGACACCAGCCACTCCGCCGCTGGAACCTCGATATTAGGTGCATCAGTGTGCCATTTGGTGGAGCCATAGCCCAACCGGTTCGTAAGATCGCTACGCAGAACAATGCGGCTATCGGGGGGCGGAGTGCCGACTCTACTTCGTATCAAATCCAATGTGTAGGGTGTTGCCAACGGGAGATCTGATAGATCGACGATCCAAGCTGGTCCGACAAACAGCTCAAGCCCTTCTTGTGGTAGCTCCTGCAGTGTCGGCCCGTCGCGTTCCATATGTCGAGGTGCATCGCAATGGGTGTAGGCGTGACCGGTTTGTAGGAACTCGGTCCTGTCTTCGTAGGGCTCCGTCTCGAGTGTTCGCCACATCTCCAATCGCCAACGCCAGTGGTTCTGGTAGGGCGTGGATACGTCGTGAACACTTGGCGTATCAGAGGTCCATTCGAGCATCGCAACCGGGCGCGAAGGCGCTGTGGTCAGGCCTTGTCCGCGCAAGGGAAGCGCAAAGAGAAAGACCTCTTCAGGTAATCCTCCGAGCCCTAATAGGTTTTCGGTCACGACAAGGCCGGACCCATGGGCGCGCGCCCGAAAGGCTTCGTTCGCATTTGGAATACCGCCGGTCTTGTCTGGTCTGCGCGCTGGAAGTGAATCGCAAGAGACATCGACACAGATGTGTTTCGCACCGCGTTCGGCCAGCATCTCGGCAATGGCCGGAGCAAAAATGGGCGTCTCGGTCCAATACTCACGCCGTCGCAAAGGAACCTTGTCGCTATGGCCCGTGTACAGAACGACCAGATCTCGAAGGTCGCGGGAACCGATGGCGCTGGTCAGATCACCCGGGTTCACAGAGCCACTGGCCGCGCATTCGGTCAGATCGATGACGGTCGCAACGCCCGCGAACCGGCTGGCTGGAAGATCATCCAGCGATGGCTGGCCCGCGATGTGCCAGCCCGGAGCGGAAGAGTAAGTGAACCCCCGGCCACACCATCTAAGTCCAAACTCCTGGAACTCATCCCCGTCATCATAAGCCTGCGAGACCAACGGGAAACTGTCCCAGGCCCAATGCGGCTCCATTTTTTGCGAAAGGTCAACGAGTTCCAAGAGGTCTGTGTCCAGCTACTTCAGAGCCTAGGCGTTCTTAAACGCCTCCCAAGCGTTGAGCCAATCCGCACGGTTGACGGGATCCTTGCGCGGCGACAAGTTCGCCATGAACACTTCGTCAAATCTATCGATATCGGCAAGGTTTAGGAGCAACCGTTTGTCGTCGGGCAGCATGAGGGCCGCGTTTTTGTTTGGCACCATGCTGTAATAGGTCTTCGCGACCGCCAGCTTTGATTGGAATTCCGGTCCGGTGACGTATTGCAGAAACTTGATGGCGTTGTCTTTGTTGGGTGTAGTGGCGGAGATGCAGACCGCCTGATCCCAAGTCACTCCGCCCTGTTCCGGCACCACCGCCTTAAACGGCAGTCCATCGTCGAACATGCCTGCCTGCACCCATTCGCCTGCAATTGCCAGATCGTATGACCCTCCTGCCATGGCTTGAATGACCTGGCTGGTATTGCCGACCAGTCCAACCTGAGGGCGCAGTTCGCTCAAGGTCTCGGTGAGGACGCTAAAGGCCGCCTCATCCAGATCATAGGGCAGGGGATTGCCGTCATATTTCGACATGCATCCCATGTTCGGTAAGAACCAGTCAAAGAGTGCGACACGCCCCTTCACTGCGGGATCGAAAAGTATCTCGTAGGATGCAACGTCGGCCTCTGAAAACTTGTTGTAATTATAGGTGATCCCGTAATACCCAAAGCGGTTTACGATGGCATAGAGCTTGCCATCCTTCCAGACCGGTGGCCATTCTGCGATCAGCTCGAAGTAGTCCCCAAGGGGAAAATCTGCGGGATTAAGCTCGGCCAAAATGCCGTCTTCGACAGCCTGCGGGATGTAGGCGCTTGTCGGTGTAATCACGTCGAATGTGCCGGGTTCTGAGGATTGCATCAGCGCAATCATCTCCTCGTCAGAGCCGTCATGAATCTTGAGATTGACAGCAATGCCCGTGCTCTCGGTGAATGCGTCCAGCATGCCAGGTTCTTCATAGCCGCCAAAGGCGAGCACGTTGACGGCCCCCGCCGCAAAGGAACGGGTAGCAACAAAAGGGCTGCTGAGTGCCAGGGCACCAAAGGCACCGGCTTTTTTGATGGCTGCGCGCCGCGTCACAGAGCGCGAGGACGCGAAAGTCGGCTTGATCGGTTTGGACATTCAGAAATCTCCCTGGGATAGATGTTTGACTATCATCTTTGCACACGCTTCAGCGGTTCAGATCACTATGTCGACTGTCAACAATTTAGCGCAAGGATGGGTTTGGCAGCAATTCATCGGTCTAAAATTTGATCATTTGCCGGAGAGCCGCTGCATTTTTGGATGTATCTCTTCGGCAGCATGGACCGCCTACAAGACACATGGAGTGTCCAACCGCCTTACTATGGGCTGATTTCCAGATCGGTTTCCGGCAAGGGTGGACGCATGCCGGGCGCTTTCGTCAAAAACCGTGTTGACGTAACGGCAATAACTTGTGGCACGAGCATGCTTCTTTTTTCGCTCTGCAAACCTGTGGGTGATGAACATATCTGGGGCAATACGAGAGTCTGTCTGCCTTCTTTCCGGGCATCGGCGCCGCATAAACAAGCATTCCAAGCTGCCTAAACAACGCCGCTCCGCTTTTACTCTTTGCTGTTGACTCAGCGGCAGCCTGTCACGCAGCCTTAACGGGTCTCAACGGCGAGACAAAGATCTCAACTCGAACATGTGACCGTACACCGGTCGGGCAACACAGCCCCTCTTGCGACCAGCAGGTCGCCGAGGGGCTTTTTTGGTTTGGAGAGGGCATGTCGCGCCATGCGCTGAAAATCGGTATTCTGTTCTCGCAGACCGGATCCTACGCCGCCGTTGGCAGCGCTATGACCGCTGGTGCGATGCTTGCTATCGATGAGGTGAATGCGGATCCCGACGCCCCAGTTTTCCTAGACCCCACCGTCATCGATCCCGGTGGCAGCATTTCCGCGTATGCTGAGGGCGCTCAAACACTGCTGCGCACCCATGGGATCACTCATGTGTTTGGGTGTTACACCTCATCGAGCCGCAAAGAGATCCTCCCGATCTTCGAAAAGGACGACGGTCTGCTGTGGTACCCGTCCCACTATGAAGGGTTCGAAACCAGCGACTGTGTTGTCTATACCGGCGCTGCGCCGAACCAGCATGTCATCCCCCTTGCACAACATCTGCTGGCGCATCACGGCAACCGCGGCTGGTTCGTAGGTTCCAACTATGTCTGGGCGTGGGAGAACAACAGGATCCTCCGAGAAGCGCTCCAGGACGCCGGCGGCGCGGTCCTGGGGGAGCGGTACTTTCCCGTGGGCGAGACTGACCTGGCCTCTCTGGTAGAGCAAATCCTAAGCGATAGGCCGGACTTCATCTTCACCACACTGATTGGAGAATCCGGCTTTCGCTTCATTCATCTTCTGCGCGACGCGGCGACGCGCGTCGGTGTAGACCAGCCACGCGATCTTCCGATCGCAAGCTGCAGCCTGTCGGAGGTGGAACTCCCTTTCATCGAGGGCGCAGCGGCCGGACACCTGTCTTCGTCGGTCTACTTCTCAACGATTGCGTCCAAGGAAAATGACCGTTTCACGTCCCGCTGGGCGACACAGTACGGCCATCTGGGCAATGCGCCTGCAGATGCAGAGGCCACCTATATCGCGGTACATCTACTGGTGCGCGCAGTGGCTCGGGCAGGCGGTCGGACCGATTTCGATGCCGTACGAGACGCTGTGCGTGGCCTGCAATTTCCGGCGCCGCAGGGGCTGGTGGAGGTCGACCCAGTCAACCTGCATTGCGCGATGCGGCCGCGGATTGGCCGCTCGACCGAGAACGGCACATTCGAACTGCTCTACGAAGCAGCAGGTCCGATCCCGCCCGACCCCTATCTTGTCTGGGGCAATGAAACCTTCCAGGGCGCGGTTCCGGGCTCGGGACGGCTGAGGGTGATCCAATGAGCTCTGGCATTCTCACCAATTTTCGAGGCCTGCGGGCGCTGGTCGTTCATCGCACCGACCGCAATCGCACAGTCTTAGTGGACATCCTGGGCCGGCTTGGCCTGGAGGTCACAACCCTCGACCCGGACAGCCTGCCGTCAGCAACCGAACCCGTGGCTGATCTGGTTCTGTTCGACGCCGATGAGGACGGTTTCGAACCCAGTTGCTTGAGCGATCTTTCCGAGATGCCGACCATCGCGCTGATAGGCAACCAACCGCCCAGCCGTCAGGCCCCCGTGTTCCGCTATCAATGCGACAGTCACATTCAGAAACCGATCCGCAGCTCCGGCGTTTTCACCGCCCTTCTTCTGGCTGTGAACGGTCACCAGCGCACCAAGCGCAGCGCCGATCAGTTTGAGACGCTCCGCCAACGTCTATCTGGGCGGCGCATGGTGATGAAGGCAGTTCTGCGCATGATGTCTGAGAACGGCATCGACGAAGACGCCGCCTATGAGCAGCTTCGACGGGGCGCGATGCACCGGCGCATTCCTATTGAGGAAATGGCACGGGAGAGCCTGGGAACGAACGACGGTACGATGCGACTGTCTTCGCAAGCCCGAATATCCCGAAAAGCGTGACTCAAATCGCACAAAAAACCAACAGGAGATGGAAGCCATGACACATCGTTTGAGACTAGGCGCTCTGGCTGCCGCAGTTGCCGGCGGCACGGCACTCTTGGCCGCTGGCCCGCTGGCGGCACAGGACGGTCCCATCAAGATCGGCGTGCTCGAAGATCAGTCGGGCGATTTCGCCGCAGCGACCAACGTCAAGGTCAACGCGATCCGACTTGCTGCCGACGAGATTAACGAAGGCGGCGGCATCGCTGGACGCCCAATCGAGCTTGTGATCTATGACACTCAGTCCGACAATCGGCGCTATCAGGAATTCATGCGCCGCGTTCTGCAGCAGGATCAGGTCGATGTCGTATTTGCGGGCTTTTCCTCGGCCTCACGCGAAGCCTACCGTCCCATTGTCAATCAGTTCGACGGGCTGGCCTTCTACAACAACCAGTACGAAGGCGGCGTCTGCGACGCCAATATGATTGTCACCGGTGCCGTCCCAGAGCAGCAGTTTTCGACCCTCATCCCCTGGATGATGGAAACCTACGGTCCCAACGCCTACACTCTGGCCGCAGACTATAACTTCGGCCAGATCTCGGCCGAGTGGGTGCGCCAGATTGTTGAAGAGAACGGCGGAACTATGGTCGGCGAGGAATTCATTCCGCTGGGCGTCTCTCAGTTCTCTCAGTCAATTCAGAATATCCAAGGGTCTGATGCGGATTTCGTGGTCACGTTGCTCGTCGGTGCAGCGCAGGCATCGTATTACGAACAGGCGGCGGCGGCCGATGTCGGCCTGCCGATGGCGTCCTCGGTGAATGTCGGTCAGGGCTATGAGCACAAGCGCTTCACCCCACCGAGCCTTGCCAGCATGTATGTCACCACGAACTACATCGAAGAGATTGACACACCGGAAAGCCAGGCCTTTGTTGAGAAGTTCCGCGCGGCCTTCCCCGACGAGCCCTACATCAATCAGGAGGCCGCGAATTCCTACATCGCAATGAACCTCTATAAGCAGCTCGTGGAGCGCGCCGGCACGACCGAACACGACGCGCTTCGCGGCATTATTGCCGAGGGCGATGTGTGTTTCGATGGGCCCTCAGGCGGCGTATGCCTCGATCCCAAGAGCCAGCATATGTCGCACACGATTTTCCTGGCCAAGGTAGAGGACGACCATTCGATATCATTCCCGAAGGTCTGGGAAAACATCGCCCCCTACTGGCTTGGCGACTCGGGTTGCGACCTAACGCAGAACGATCCCTCAGCGCAGTACACGCCGTCGAGCCCGCCGCCAGCGAACTGACGTCCTGATCAGAGATCCGGGCGGCGCCTCCCTGCGCCGCCTGGATTTCACTGGCCAAACACCCTTCTGAAAGGAGGAACGAGCCCGGATGGAGTTGTTCGCCACGGTCTTTGCCATGACCTACCAGTTTGGCGATGCGTTCGCTTTTCTGGTCATTTCCTGCGCGGGTCTTGCGGTGATTTTTGGTATGATGGGTATCATCAATCTGGCACATGGTGAATTTATCATGTGCGGCGCCTATGTCACCGCCGCCACCGCGCGCGCTGGCCTACCACTGCCGCTGGCGATCCTCTGTGGCGCACTTGTGGCCGGGATCGTTGGCATGGCGATAGAACGCACCGTGGTGCGACACCTTTATCATAGGCCGCTCGACTCGATCATAGCGACATGGGGGATCAGTTTGATCGCAACCCAAGGGATGCTGATTGTTCTGGGCTCTACGATGCAGGGCATCGGCACGCCGCTTGGCAG
Source organism: Pseudomonadota bacterium (assembly GCA_038751255.1). Lineage (GTDB taxonomy): Bacteria > Pseudomonadota > Alphaproteobacteria > Rhodobacterales > Rhodobacteraceae > JANSYP01. Next base: position 23,947 of record JBCDGN010000018.1, on the reverse strand, counting down.
CATCACTGTCGGCGAGAGGTCCTATTCCGCCTACCGGTTGGTGCTGATGGCGGTCGCCATCGGGCTTTTGCTTGGGCTCTATCTGCTGTTTTATCACACGCGTTTCGGTGTGATCGCCCGTGCAACAATCCAGCGACCGCAGATGGCGCGCGCGCTCGGCGTCGACACACGGCGGATCTATGGTCTGACCTTTGGGCTGGGTGCGGCTCTTGCGGGGCTAGCGGGCGGGCTCTATGCGCCGACAATGACGATGGTGCCCACGATGGGGGCGACCTTCATCGTCGAAAGCTTCGTTACGGTTGTTGTGGGCGGCGCGGATATCTTCGTGGGGGCGGCTCCTGCAGCGGCGATCTTGGCGGTGATCAAGGCGAGCATGACGGCCTGGTACGGGCAGCTTTTCGGGCAGATCGGATTGCTGGTCGCGGTCATCGTCGTGATCCGTGTCCTGCCGGGCGGTTTGTCGGCCTGGCTCAAGCGGTCGAAGCAGTAGGATGGATAAGCAAGACATCCCTGAGGTGAGCGCGTCCTTCGTCGACAACACGCCTGTCGAGCAACGCGCACGCGCGACGATCTGGCTGTCTCGCCTTGAAGGCCCGCAGACCATGGGCCGTGGGCCGATGTTTTGGGCGGCAGTGATCGTTGTGATCGCCGGTGCCGCGATCTACCCGCAATTTACCAACCCGTTCGCCGTAGGGAACACAGCGTACTTTATGGTCTGGACCTTCATGGCGATGGGGCTCGGTGTTGTTTGGGGCTATACTGGCGCGCTGAGCTTCGGACAGACGGCGTTCTTCGGCTTAGCTGGCTACGGTTATGGGATACTGACGATCAACTTCGGTTCGGCTTTCGGTTTCACCTGGATCGCACTAGTGATCGCGGTCGCGCTGGCGGGGCTGATCGCACTGCTTATCGGCTATTTCATGTTCTACGGTCGCATCCGGGGTGTTTTCATCGGAATCGTGACCCTGTCGGTTACACTGGTTTTTGAAACCTTCATGGCGCAGACTGCCGGGCCACAATGGCGGGTGGGCGACGCACGGCTGAACGGGTTCAACGGGATGTCCGGCATGCCACCCCTGACGATTCCCTGGTTTGGCGGCGATATAGTGCTGTATCCCGGGATCGGGCTCTACTACGCACTGCTTGCAATGGTGGTGATCTGCTATTTGGGCCTTCGGATGCTGCTCAACGCGCCCTTCGGCAACGTCCTGGTTGCAATCCGCGAGAACCCCGAGCGCGCCGAAATGCTGGGCTATGATATCCGGCTCTACCAGATGCTCGCCTTTGGGCTGGGGGGCGCTCTGGCGGGACTTTCGGGCGCGCTCTACACCGCTTGGGGGCAGTATATTACGCCCTCCAGCATGGGGCTCACATCGGCCGCCTTGCCCATTGTCTGGGTCGCTGTGGGCGGCAGGCGCGATATCACCGCAACGCTGCTGGGCACGCTCGCGGTGCTCTATGCCTTTCAGACGCTCACGATCTATGGCAGCCAATACGCACTGATTGTGATGGGGGCGCTCCTTGTTTTTACCGTGTTGGTCACTCCTGACGGGCTGATCGCCACCGGGATGGAACGGGTCGGGCGTGTCTTTGGAAGGGCGCGACAATGAGCGAGATCCTATCGGTCAGCAAACTCAACAAGAGTTTTGGCGGTGTGACGGTCGCAAGCGATATCGATTTTTCGCTCCAATCCGGAACCATGCATTGCCTGATCGGACCCAATGGTGCGGGCAAATCGAGCTTTTTCCGACTGATCCTGGGCGAACACGCCCCCGACAGCGGAACGATATCTTTCCGCGACACCGATATCACGACAATGAGGTCCTTCGAGCGCATTCGCTGCGGCATCAGCGTGAAATTTCAGGTCCCCGGCATCTTCAAGGCGCTGAGCGTGCGACAGAATTTGGAGGTTGCGTTCCAGCATCACCTGCACGGACACAATCTGGCGACGACGGTCCATCAGGTGCTGGAATTTACGAATCTGGAGGGCGAAGTGGAAACCGCGGCGGGCACGTTATCCCATGGTCAGCAGCAGTGGCTGGAGATCGGTATGGCGGTGGGTGTGGAGCCGCAGCTTCTCCTCCTCGACGAGCCCACCGCTGGCATGTCGCCCGACGAGACGCGCAAGACCGGAGAAATGCTGCATGATCTGAACGGGCGCGGCATCACGATCCTCGCCGTCGAACATGACATGGCCTTTGTCGAACAGATCGCGACGCGGGTCACGGTGCTCCATTTCGGAGCGATCTTCGCCGAAGGGACGATCGCTGAAATCGTCGACCATCCCGGCGTACAAGAGATCTATCTGGGGGCGGCAGATGACTGACGCCCCGATTCTGACAGTTGAAGGTCTGCGCAGCGGCTACGGCGCCGAAACCGTCCTGCAAGGCGTTGATATGGAGATTGGCGCCGGCGAGATCGTCGCGGTGATCGGTCGCAACGGGGTGGGCAAGAGCACGCTGATGCGCACGCTTACCGGACTGCTGCGACCAAGCGCGGGCACGATCACTTTCGCGGGACAGGATGTGACTGGGAACAGCGCTGATCTGCGTGCCCGCGCCGGCATCGGCTACATTCCCCAGGGACGCGACGTTTTTCCCGAACTGACGGTGCGCGAAAACCTTCTTGTCGGCGAAGTTGCCGGTGAAGGTCGAAGCTCGCCGGACTATGACATGGTCTATCAGTTCTTCCCGATCCTCGAAGAACGCGCCCGCCAGCGCGCCGGCACGCTGTCCGGCGGACAGCAGCAGCAGCTTGCGATCGGGCGCGCGATGATCGGCAGTCCGATCTTGATGCTGCTCGATGAGCCGTCGGAGGGGATCCAGCCGTCTATCATCAAGGACATCGCCCGCAATGTGCGTACGCTGAACGAACAAACCGGGACGGCGGTGCTTTTGGTCGAGCAGAATCTCGACCTGATCGTCTCCATCGCCCAGCGAGGCTATGTGATGGAAAAGGGCCGTCTTGTTGAAAGCCTGAGCTGGGACGAGATCACCTCGCGCGACGAGGTCCGCCGTCATCTGACAATCTAAAAGCAAGGGGAAGGAAACCATGAGCTGGTTTGACACATCGATCATGGCCCAAAAGGGCGTCGCAAAGGGTCAGGCGGGCGCGCGCCACCATATCTCCATCGAGGATCAGGGGACGTTTCACTATGTCTATGGACCCTACGCTGATCCGGTCCTGGAGGTGGAGCCTGGGTCCGTGCTGATAGTGGAAACCCACGACGCATTCGAAGGCAAGATCGGCAGCGAAACCGACAAACCGACAGAAATACTGAATTTCCCCTATCTCAACCCACAGACCGGTCCGGTCTATGTGAAGGGTGCGGAAAAGGGTGACGCGCTGGCGGTGCGGATCATCTCGATCAAGCCGCGCGGACCTCAGCCGGTGGGCACCACCTGCCTAATCCCGGAATTCGGTGGGCTCGTTGCCACGGGCGACACCGCGATGCTGAACCCGCCGCTGCCGGAAAAGGTCAAGAAGATCAATGTGGACGAGGACGGTGTGTACTGGTCGGACAGCCTCACGCTGCCCTACGAACCCTTTATTGGCACCATCGGCACCGCGCCGGAGATCGAGGCAATCTCATCGCTCCAGCCAGACTATTACGGCGGCAACATGGACGTGCCCGACGTTAAGCCCGATTCAATCATTTATCTGCCGGTAAACAAGGAAGGCGGATATCTTTATCTGGGCGACTGCCACGCGATCCAGGGCGATGGGGAGCTTTGCGGCGTCGCGCTGGAGATGCCCGCCATAGTCGAGCTTCAGGTTGATCTCATTAAGGGTCACGGCAATGGCTGGCCGCAGCTGGAGAGCGAGCATGCGATGGGGTTCATCGGCTCCGCCCGCCCGATGGAGGATGCCGCGCGCATCGCATACCGCGAGCTCGTCCGCTGGCTGGCCGCCGAGACGGGGCAGAGCGAGGAGGAGGCCTATATGCTCCTGACGATGTGCGGCAAGGTTCGGGTCGGAAACATGGTCGATCCGAAATACAGCCTCGGCGCCTCTATAGAAAAGCGCTTCATAAAGTGATGGATGGGCCGCGGGCCTCAGATTGAACTGGCGGCGCGCACCCGTGACCGGCGGCAGCAATAGGGCCCATGCTGCGCGGCACTAACATTTTTGCTGCTGAAGGCATATCTGTGTCGGTTTGCGCGCGCCTGTGGCTGAATCGAGGAAGCTACAGAAGCAGTTAGTAGGATTGCCCGATCAGCTCATCGACATAGTCCCTGGGCTGGACGTGGTTGATGAGAAAGCTGACGGGAAGGTTGGGTTGGAAATCGATAAGATGCATGCGAGCGGCTGGTGGATACCGCGAAGCCACGGCTGGACCCCGGCGCCGGTTCGGCTCTGATCTCATCTTTTTATTCCCGCGAAGCTAACGTCACCGGGCCCGCTTATGGTGCCTCTAAGAACACGATCATGCACTATGCTTGGGTCTGACCCCCGAGCGCGGGAAAAAGCATCTGTGCTCACTCGCTCGCGAAAGGCAAAACCTATTTCGAGGGCAGTATTTGGGCGAGCATTACATCGGGCGGTCCTGAGCTTTTTGCCGAGGCTTACATGCTGAAACCCAAACGGCTCATGACCGCTCTCGAAGAAGTCCCTCGCGGCCTGATTGCACTTGTGTATGCCGTTAACCTCAAACAGAAAGTGAACCGGAACCCACGCTACAAAATCACCTCTAAGTCTCCGCAAATCTCTGTCAACGGACAGCGGACTTAGTCGTTACGCTGCTCATCGCAGCAGATAGATATGGCACTCCCATGGCACTCTTTTTCGCTTTCATAGCACTGGCGGCAGCGGCCTTAGGCGTTAGGCACTGGTCAAAACGACAACGTCGGCAGCAACTGCTTGCGTCCACGCTCACTGAGGAGGAGCGCGCGATAGTCGATCGCCACGTTACTCTGATGACCAGGCTGCCAGCGGATATCAGAGAAAAGCTCGAGGGCAAAATGGCTTTGTTTCTCGATCAGGTACGCTTTTACGGAAATAACGGGCTGGAAGTGACGCAGGACATGAGGCTCTCTATTGCTGCGCAAGCCTGTCTGCTCGTGGTCAATAACGATCAATGGTATCGATCACTCCGCACGATCCTGATTTATCCGAGCGCCTTCAAATCTAAACGTCTCAATCAAAGCGGTTTTGTCGTCACAGAACGTGAAATCGCGCGCACCGGCGAAAGCTGGCATCTTGGCCCAGTTATTCTGTCCTGGGCCCATAGTGAGCGGGGCGCAATGAACGACCATGACGGCCATAACGTCGTTCTGCACGAGTTTGCCCATCAGATCGACGATCTATCAGGCCGGGCCATTGGCGTTCCGTTGCTGGGGAAGAACCAGAGTTTCGCCGAGTGGGAGCGCGTTTTCCTCAAGGCTTATGACGAACACGTTTCGGCGGTGGAGCATGGTCGAAAAACACTGATCGATCCTTATGGCGCTGAGGGGCATGAGGAGTTTTTCGCTGTCTCAGTTGAGATGTTCTTCGAACGCCCGCGTGCATTGCAGCGGGATGTGCCTTCAGTGTATCGTGAGTTGTCCAAATTGTTTCGATTAGACCCCGCATCCTGGCCATCTCGCCGCTAGGCTGATTGACACTTTGAGATGGTCCTCGGAGCTACCGGTGCGACAAGACTGATCCATCTTTGAATTAGGGCTTTGTGTCAGGGGAAAAGAGGATCGTATCTGTCGCAAAGTGACGGTTTGGCGTCGAAGATACACCCAGCGGCTCAAGACATCCGAACGCCAATCGCGTGGTTCACTCCCCCTCGATCCGGTGATCTCTTTCCAAACTCGCCCAGGTCCGACATCTGAGACGTTGCCATCCTGCCAAAACGGTGCCGCCACGTGGAGGAGGTCGCATCACCGATACTGGCCAAGCGACTCGGTCCCTCATGAATTCGAAGGGCATTGAGGAAGCGGTCTTTGCGGTTTTAGGCAATGGAGTCGCAGCGCAAAGAGGCGGACATATGTCGGAGTGCCTAATCCGCAGTCACTTGCCCAAGACTTGTGAGCGATTGAGTTGCGGCACCCGACGGACTTGATACTCTCACAATGCACAGAGGACGACAGGGGGATACACCATGAAACGCGTCAAACTTTTTCAGTCCGGAATTGATCGCCGGGGCCTTCTTGTGGGCGCGGGCGCTGCTGCCGGCCTTGCACTTTCTCCCCGACGTCTCCGTGCGCAAGATCCTTTGAGTGTTGCGGGCATCTACACCGTTCCCGTTGAACAACAGTGGGTCAGCCGCATCCATATCGCCGCGGAGGCCGCGCGAGCGGCTGGGCAAATTACCTACACATTCACTGAGAACACTGCCAACACAGACTACACCCGCGTCATGCGTGAATATGCCGAAGGCGGCGCAAAGCTCATTGTGGGAGAGATCTTCGGTGTTGAAGCGGAAGCACGGGAAGTGGTGCTCGAATATCCAGAGACCGCATTCCTACTAGGGTCGTCCTTCCTTGACGATCCGGCGCACCCGAATCTCGCCGTGTTTGATAACTATATCCAAGATGCGGCGTATCTCACCGGCATTATTGCTGGCGCCATGAGTGAGACAGGCAATGTCGGGATGGTCGGCGGCTTCCCGATTCCAGAGGTCAATCGTCTGATGCACGCCTTTATGGCCGGCGTGCGCGAAATGAAGCCAGACGCGACTTTCCAGGTGTCCTTCATTGGGTCATGGTTCGATCCGCCAAAAGCCAAAGAAACCGCTTTTGCCATGATCGAGAACGGCGCCGACATGATGTATGCCGAACGCTTTGGTGTTTCCGATGCGGCGCAGGAGCGGGGTGTCCTGGCGATTGGCAATGTCATCGACACCCAGGCGGACTATCCCGAAACAGTCGTTGCCTCGGCGCTCTGGCACTTTGAGCCCACGATGCAGGCGGCTCTCAAAGCGGTTGACGATGGCAGTTTCACCGCTGCCAATTACGGGATCTACTCCTACATGAAAGAAGGCGGCTGTTCTCTTGCGCCTCTTGGGACCTTTGAAGGTAAAGTTCCTGCAGATGCGATGGCGTTGGTGGCCGAACGAGAGGCTGCGATCCGGGCGGGCAGCTTTGTCGTGGAAGTGGACGACTCTGAACCTGTCTCCTCCTGATGACGACAGCGACAGAGGCGCGGGAAGTGGTCCTGCGCCTCAACGGCATCACCAAGAGATTTGGCAAGCAGACGGCAAATGACTCCATTAATCTGACGCTGCACCGGGGGGAGGTCGTCGCTCTTCTAGGAGAAAACGGCGCTGGCAAGACGACCCTCATGAACATCCTGTTCGGCCATTACACTGCCGATGCTGGGACTGTGGAGGTGTTTGGACATACGCTGCCCACTGGCACCACCGGGGCGGCGCTGAAGGCTGGTCTTGGCATGGTCCACCAGCATTTTACGCTGGCCAACAATCTTACCGTTCTTGACAACATCCTGCTGGGGACTTCTCCGATCTGGTCACTGGGACGCGGTCGCAAATCCGCAAGGGCGCGAGTGAAAACCCTTGCAGAAGACTTCGGTTTGGCAGTCGACCCCGATGCAAAAATAGCGGTTCTATCGGTCGGCGAGCGACAGCGTGTGGAAATTCTGAAAGCACTGTATCGCGATGCACGCATACTGATACTGGACGAACCAACGGCGGTCCTGACGCCGCAAGAAACAGACGCGCTCTTCAAGACACTGCGCAAAGCGGTCGAACGCGGCCTCTCGATCATCTTTATCTCTCACAAACTGCAAGAGGTCATGACAATCTCGAACCGCGTTATTGTGCTGCGTCATGGCAAACTGGTAGGCCAAACACCCACAGCAAAGACGACGCCAAGCGCCCTTGCTGAACTCATGGTGGGTGCCAAGATCTCCAAACCCGTGCCTTCTGAATCCAAGCAGGGCGCCACACTCTTTAGTTTGCGCGGTGTCTCTGCCCACCCGCCGGGACACAGAACAGGGCTTCGCAATATTGACCTGGACTTGCACGCCGGCCAAATTCTCGGCCTCGCAGGCGTTTCAGGGAATGGACAAGGCGCGCTGGCAGAACTGCTCTCGGGCGAGGCAAAACCTGAAAGCGGCGAGATGAGGTTGGGGAATGAAAAAGATCCACCATGGTCTCCGCGCGCGGCCCTTGCAGCGGAAATCGGGCGGATTCCAGAAGACCGAAACAGCGTTGGAAGCATTGCCAATTTCACGCTGACCGAGAACGTGATCCTCGAGACTTACAAGAACCCGTCCCTTAGCCGGGCTGGCTGGATGCGTTGGTCCGCCGCAGAGACTTTTGCACGGAAGGTGATCGCGCAATATGATGTGCGATGCCCAGGCCCAGAGACGCGAATTCGTCTGTTGTCTGGCGGCAATATTCAGAAGCTCATTCTTGGACGGGCCTTCGAAACAAGCCCTCGAATTATCCTCGCCAACCAACCGGTGCGCGGGCTTGATATCGGAGCGGTGACTTATGTCCATGAGAGGCTTATCGCGGCACGAGATAAGGGCGCGGCGATACTTCTAATTTCTGAGGATCTCGATGAGATCCTCAGTCTTTCGGATGTCATCAGAGTGATGTCCGAGGGACGATTGTCTCCAGAATTCCCACGGGGATCGAAAACCGCCGCTGAGCTTGGACGATGGATGGCCGGTGAAGGATTTGGCCATGCGGCTTGAACCGGTCGCAAATCCCAGTTTCGCCCGTACTTTAGGTTTCCCCGCTATGGCGCTCGGGCTTTCGGTTATTGTGGCGTCGTTTTTGGCGCTTCTTGCAGGCGCAAATCCTTTCGCCACGCTTGGGCTGATCCTGAAGGGCGCTGTTGGGTCTCAGTTCGCCGCGCTTGAAACCTTGAACCGCGCGACGCCTCTGATCTTTACCGGGCTGGCTGTCGCGGTCGCGTTTCGCGCGAAGCTTTGGAATATTGGAGCTGAGGCGCAGCTTTATATGGGCGCGCTTATCACGGTGATCTTAGGAACTTCGGCCCTAGGGCTGCCCGGGCCTCAACCCCTGATCCTGATCGCCTTTACCGCGATGCTGGGAGGCGCTTTGATGCTGCTTGGCCCGGTCATTTTGAAGACGCGCTTCGGTGTCGATGAGGTGGTCACAACACTTTTGCTCAATTTCATCATGTTGCTTTTTGTGTCGCTTCTGCTCGAAGGACCTTTGAAGGACCCTATGGGGATGGGCTGGCCGAAATCACCGCGGCTGGAGAGCGAGGCGCGCCTGCCTCGGATTGTCGAAGGTCTGCGCCTGCACTGGGGCTTTGCCCTGGGGCTGATCTGTGCCGTCGCGGTCTGGATGATCGAAACCCGAACCACGCTCGGCTACGAAATCCGGGCCGTGGGCCAAAACCTAAAGGCAGCCCGTTTTGTAGGTATTCCAGTGAATCTGGTGCTCTTTAAAACGGCTCTTCTATCGGGCGGTTTGGCGGCATTGGCAGGCTTCTCTGAAGTTGCAGGTCTGAAAGGGTCGCTCACACTCGATCTGAGTCCCGGATTTGGCTATACAGGGATCGTCGTTGCCATGCTTGCGCTGCTCCATCCGCTGGGTGTCGTGGTCTCTGCCGTCTTTGTTGCGGGGGTGTTTGTCGGCGCCGATAGCATGAGTCGGACGGCTGGTGTGCCAACCTACATCGCGGACATTCTGCTTGCCACTGCGCTTCTCTTTATGGTGCTTGCCATCCTGCTCACGCGATTTCGGATTGTGAGGGGGTGATGGAGGTTCTCGAGATCCTCTTTTCCGCCAGCTTTTGGGCCGCTGCCGTGCGCATCGCGTCGCCGTTGATTTTTGCGACCATGGGTGAGCTTATCTGCGAACGCGCCGGTGTGCTGAACCTTGGGATCGAAGGGATCATGGTGGTCGGCGCCTTTGCAGGATGGATGGCGGTCTATGCTGGCACCGGGCTTTGGACCGGTGTCGCGATCGCGATGTTCGCCGGCATGCTGTTTGGGCTTTTGCATGCAACGCTCACCGTACCCTTTGGATTGTCGCAACACGTTGTGGGCCTTGGCATCACGCTCTTGGCGACGTCTGCCGCATACTACGCCTACCGTTTGATCCTGCCGGAAGTCACGAGCCCTCCTAGGATCACCCCGTTTCAACCCTTTGAGGTGCCGCTTCTGTCCCAAATTCCTATTCTGGGTCAGGCGCTCTTCAACCAAACCCCGCTCACCTACCTCGCCTTTGCGACCGTCGGCATCACGGCATTCGTGCTTTATCGAGCGCCCCTGGGCTTGGCGGTGCGCGCGGCAGGGGAGAACCCGGCTGCGGTTGAAGCTCAGGGCTTGTCGGTCACAGCGATCAGAATGGGGGCAGTTACGGTTGGATCGGGACTGATGGCCATTGGGGGGGCCTTTCTCACGATGTCCGCTTTCGACAGCTTCTTTTTTGAGATGGTCAATGGGCGCGGCTGGATTTGCATCGCTCTGGTTGTGTTTGGCGCTTGGCGACCAGGGAAAGCTCTCTTGGGCGCGCTTCTGTTCGCGGCCTTTGACGCCTTGCAGATCCGTTTGCAGCAGACCTCGCTTGGAATGCACGTCCCATACCAGATCTTCTTGATGATCCCGTATATTTTGTCGATTCTGGCGTTGATACTCATGTCGCGTCGGGCTGATGTGCCTGCTGCCCTCATGGTGCCTTACAATCGCGGGGAACGCTGATGCCGGTCTTTGACATTCTTGTAACAGGCGGAACCCTTCCGGACGGATCAATTGCCGATATCGGCATCATCGGGGATCGGATCACCGCGATCGGACGCCTCGACGGAGCCGAGGCCGGCACGCTCATCAATGCCGCAGGCAACCTGGTGAGCCCCGCTTTTGTCGATCCTCATTTCCATATGGACGCCACGCTCAGCTACGGTACACCGCGTATCAACGCCTCGGGCACATTGCTTGAAGGCATTGGGCTTTGGGGAGAGCTCAAGCAACAAGCGACGATCGAAGAGATGGTAGACCGGGCGCTTACCTACTGCGATTGGGCCGTGTCCATGGGGCTACTTGCAATACGCAGCCATGTGGACACCTGCGACGATAGCCTGAAAGGTGTCGAAGCTATGCTTCATGTGCGCGAGACCGTAAGGCCCTACCTGGATCTACAGCTTGTCGCCTTTCCACAAGATGGTCTGCTGCGCGACGGCGCGGCCCTAGCCAATACCTTGCGGGCGCTCGATAAGGGGGTCGATGTGGTGGGCGGCATTCCCCATTTCGAACGGACCATGTCCGATGGCGCTGACTCCGTTCGCATCCTTTGCGAAATAGCCGCCGAACGCGGTCTGCCTGTGGACATGCATTGTGACGAAACTGACGATCCGCACTCTCGTCATATTGAAAGCCTGGCGATGGAGACGGAACGGCTAGGTCTTCAAGGGCGTGTCGCAGGATCTCACTTGACGTCCATGCATTCCATGGACAACTACTATGTCTCCAAGCTGATTCCGCTGATCGCAGAGGCGGAAATCTGTGTCATCCCTAACCCCTTGATCAACATTATGCTTCAAGGTCGGCATGATACCTTTCCAAAGCGGCGGGGTCTGACCCGAGTCAAAGAGATGCAGGCCGCAGGAATCCGCGTGGGTTGGGGACAAGACTGCGTCTGCGATCCCTGGTACTCGCTCGGTACCGCCGACATGCTCGATGTCGCGTTCATGGGGCTGCATGTCGCGCAAATGTCCTCTCCGGAAGACATGCGGCGATGCTTTGAGATGATCACGGTCGACAATGCCGCCATTATCGGACTGCAAGACTATGGTCTTGTGAAGGGCGCTATGGCCTCGCTGGTCGTGCTGGATGCTGGTGACCCGATTGAAGCCGTGCGCTTGCGGCCGGATCGGCTGGCTGTGATTTCTAAGGGAAAGCTTGTCGCCAAGAAGCAGCCTAACGACAGTCAGTTGGACCTTCCAGATCGGCCCAAATCCATCCAAAGGCGACACAGGCCCCAGGCAGGCTGAGCGCTCGCCGAGCGATGTGACGTGCATGTGGGGATGACCTGTACTGGGTCCGCTTGCTACAATATCGTCCATGCAGCGTTTCGATAGTTCGGACCCCGAGCACTTCGCCCAGCGGTGCCTTTGGAACCATTTGTGGAACTGCCGATCTTAATGAGCACGCGGCGACAGAAGCGTTCTGCTGCCGCGTAGGAAGTCGCTTGTGCCTTTAGGCACGACGCATTGGAGCAAACCCTCGATTTCCAGTCGGACGCGCTTTGGCGTGCGAAGGTCATCAGTAATTCCAGTCTTTTCCGTTCGATACCGATTATGTCGCAGACAAGGTCTGAGCGCGCTCCAAAAACCAGGTACGCGACACAGTCAATGAAGCCCCTTGGATCTGCCAACTTGGCGTTCTATCCGCGGTGAACCACCAGCCCCGCGGTGATTACGAAGGCTGCTCCGATCAGTGTTGTGGGTTTAGGGATTTCGCTAAAAGCCAACCACCCTGCGAGGACCAGGTAGATCACGAAGCTGTAGCCAAAGGGCGCAAGCAGGCTCGCTTCAGAAAGGCGGTGGGCGCGCGTCAAAACCTCATGCCCGGCCCAAGCGAAGACTCCGATGGACAAAGCGAGACCCGCGGCAAATGCAGATCCCGGAGCAGACCATCCTACGATCCCAACGGGCAGCAAAGCGACTGTGCCAATCGCCCCTGTTGCAAGCTGCATCCGATGTGGCGACACCTCGCTAGCGAGACGCCTTGTGAGCACGAGATAAAGCGCCATAGCCGCCGCAGGGTAGAGCATCAGGAGCGCATACCAATGCACGTCCTCGCTGAGCGGATTGAAAATGATGAGCACGCCCAAGAAACCGATGACGACCGCAAAGATGCGCGTTGGTGTCAGGTCCTCTTGCAACAGGAAATGGGCAAAAATACAGACCAGGACAGGAGACAAATATAAGATCGACGCCGTTATTGCCAAAGGCAACTGTCCGAGGGCAAAAAAATTCACGATGGTCGCTGACACGAGACAAAACGCTCTGAAGGCGACAAGAGACCAGGTGCGCCGCGGTAACCCAACACCGCGCCCCCGACCGGCACGTTCTGCCAATGTGATCGCAAAGTGGACGGCATATCGCAGGAACGCGAGCTGCAGAACAGTTAGACCGGCACCGATGAGCCATTTGGTGGAGCTGTCGACCATCGCAAAAAGCAGATTGGCCAACAGTACAAATCCGATTGCCCATTGAAGGCTGTGGTTCTCAGCCACGCCCCATCTTCTTGGCATAATGATCTATCAGTTGAGGGACCATCGCCTCGGCGAGCCCGCTGTCGCGCGCTTCTTCCAACATGGCTAAGCCCGCAGGCGCCATATGCGAAGGCGTACCGGCGTCTTCCGTCATGCGTTGATAGTAACCAACGTCTTTCGCGGCGTTTTTGATGGAGAAGGCCAGTTTTGTTGGGTCTCCGTCGATCGCATAGGCCCGCATAAAGTCGAAAAATCCGTTGCCCACGGGGCCGGCTGCAATCACGTCATAAACCTGCTGACGCGACACCCCGGCATTGTCGGCCGTCACAAAAGCCTCCGCAAAGAGGTTTGCCATGGACTGTGCCACAAAGTTATTGATCAGCTTGATCGTGTGGCCAGATCCCAATGCACCAAGATAGAAGACATTCTCGCCCAGATCCTCGAGCACAGGTTTGGCTTTGGCGAACGCGTCTTCATCGCCGGAACACATGAGGTTCAACATGCCCTCGCGCGCGTGGGACGGCGTCCGTCCGATCGGCGCATCGAGATAGGTGGCGCCAGTTGCGGCCACTTCTTCTCCAAGTGTCCTTGTGGAGGCAGGCAGCGAGGTTCCGAAATCGATAACGATCTTACCTTCTGAAAGCCCTGCGATCACGCCATCAGCACCGCGCATCCGCCCTTCCACATGATCAGATGTTCCCATGCAAAGCATCGTGATATCTGACGCTTCTGCGACCTCTTTGGCAGTGCTTGCCTCAACAGCGCCGCGCGCGACCGCCTTATCCAACTCTGTGCGGTCTCTGTTGCCAAGTACCGTCACTGCATAGCCTTTGTCTTGCAGCCGAGAAACCATCGCCCCGCCCATCAGGCCGAGCCCTATGAAGCCAATTTTCTGTGACATCTGTGGTCCCCCTTACTGACCGCTTACATAACCGCGCCGATTTGCCATGGCACGAATTCGTAATCCCCGAGCCCTTGCGCCTCGGATTTGCTTTGTCGGCCTGACGCGACGCTTAGGATCGCGTTGTAGATCTCGTGCCCCATCACCTCAACGCTGATGTCTTCTGACAAGATACGCCCTGCGTCGATATCCATATCCTCAGACATGCGCGTCGCCATTTCGGTATTGGTCGCGATCTTGATCGTCGGCGCGGGTTTGGAGCCAAAGGCAGAGCCCCGCCCCGTGGTGAAGCAAACGATCTGGCAGCCCCCAGCGATTTGCCCAGTGACCGAGGCGGGGTCGTAGCCGGGACTGTCCATAAAGGTGAAACCGGGCGCAGTCACAGGTTCCGCATAGCGATAGACGCCATTGAGCGGGGTCGTGCCCCCCTTCGCCGCTGCGCCGAGCGACTTTTCTAGGATCGTCGTCAGCCCACCGGCCTTGTTGCCAGGCGAGGGGTTGTTGTCCATCGATCCGTGATTTCGGGCGGTGTAATCCTCCCACCATTGGATCAAGTTGACGAGCGTGTTCCCGGTGGCGCGATCTGCGGCGCGCGCGGTGAGGAGATGCTCGGCCCCGTATATCTCCGGTGTCTCCGCCAAGACACCTGTGCCCCCTTGGGCAGCCAGAAGATCGCAGGCATGTCCCAATGCCGGATTGGCCGTTACGCCGGACCAACCGTCCGATCCCCCGCATTGCAAGGCCACTTTGAGAGCGCTCACAGGGCAGGGTTCGCGCGCGACACTATTGGCCGCAGGGAGCATGGCGCTGACCTTTTCGATTCCGACTTCGACAGTTCGGCGCAGGCCAGCAACGTTCTGAATGTTCATCGTCTGAAAGGTTGGCCCTTGCTTGAGCCCATAGGCTTCCAAGAGCCAATCGATCTGGTTCATCTCGCAGCCGAGGCCTACCATTAGGACTGCCGCATGATTGGGATGCTGGGCATAACCCCACATGACCCTTTGCAGGGCTTCAAAACCCTCGGTGCCTCCCATCCCGCATCCCGTCCCATGGACGTAAGCGGCGACGCCATCGATGTTGGGATAATCCGCCAAGCGATCTGGCGTGAAGTAGGAGGCAATCATGCGCGCGGCGGTGGCCGAACAATTCACTGAGGTCACAATCGCGATGTAGTTGCGCGTGCCCACAGTGCCGTTTTCGCGCCGATAGCCCATGAAGGTCTGAGGTTCTGTTTGGGGCAGCGGGCGCAGATTCGTCCCGAACTCATAGCCGCCCACCACATTTCGAAACTCGACATTGTGGGAATGCACATGGGTGCCAATGGATATGTCCTCTGCGGCATACCCGATGACCTGAGCATATTTCAGGATCGGCGCGCCCTTGGGCAAAGCTGTGACGGCAATCTTGTGCCCGGCGGGAACCGGATCTCGCACCGCGATCCCTTCAACTTCGCTGTTTGGGGCCAACGTTTCTCGCGCGACAGCCACGCTGTCTGCTGGATCGAGGCGCAGCAGGCTCATGCGCAATATGGCCCGTCAGACGGCCAGCGGTGCTGCGGGATATGTGCGCTTCTGGCCAAATCGCTGCGCGTTTCTTCCCACATCGTCTTCCACGTGCGCCAGTTTCTCAGTTCGGTCTCAGGCCGCGACCGGGACCGCGCAACGAAGCTGGGAAAATGATCACGGCCTGTGGGTTGACCCGTCACGTTGTAGCGAAGGTCGAATGACCAGCGGAATCCGTTCGACTGGTTTGTGAGGCTCGCATGTGGGGTCAATGGATGGAAAATGACGGCGCCCCCGGCTTTCACTGGTGTGGGTATTGCGTCCTGTTCGGGCAAGTAGCGCTCTCGGATGCCCACCTGTGTCAGCGTGCAATGCGGCAGCATCGCTTGCTGCCGACCCGGTTTCACTTGCAGACACCCGTTCTCAACGGTCGCGTCGGTGATGGCGAGCCAAATCGTGACCATCTCGGTCGCGTCGGCGCTTTCCAGTGTCACGCCCCGGTCCTGATGCCAGTCGGTCGCGACCACATGGGCCCGAGACTCGCCGCGATCCGTCAATCGCTCAGGCGGTTTGATGCGGACATGCTGGATCGGGTTCGATGTCAACTCTGGCCCCAAGATACTTTCCGCGATCCCAAGAAGCTGCGGGTGGGTCACCATGTCGAACACCGCAGGTCCGAAATGCATCGGCGTGTCTTCAGAAATATCTTGATGGGGCAGGGAGATATCGAGCGGCTGGTACCAATCAAACCCGCCCCTATAGGCGACATCCAGTTTGTCCCAGAAGCTCATGTCCGGCGTGGGCGGCGGCACTTTTCCCTCGCTGTGCCACTGGTCATAGAGTTGGTCCATCAACGCAGCATACTCTGCGATAACGGCCTCGCGCGTGTCGCTGTCTATGACATCCTCCAAAACGAGGTAGCCTTGGGTCTCAAACGTCTCAAGCTCGGCAGCGGTGAGCATCGTCATCTCCTTTTCGGCAGTTGGCGCACCTCAAGCGCCGCGTGCTACAGCAATAGCGTCACTATATTCGGCCAGATCAGCAGAACGGACAAGGCAAGTAACTGAACGCCGATAAACGGCAGGAAGCCTTTGAAGATATCCGTAAGCGAGATATGCGGCGGCGCAACCGATTTCAGATAAAATGCTGCAGGTCCGAAGGGTGGGCTGAGAAAACTTACTTGCATGTTCATGCAAAACACCACCCCAAACCAGATCGCCACATGTCGCGGCTCCAACTGGCCGATAAAGCCGATCTCTTCGATGGGCAGTCTGCGTACGATGGGAAGAAAAACGGGGATGATCAGCAGCACGATCCCCACCCAGTCCATGAAAGCGCCCATGAAAAGCAGGATCACCATCATCGTCAGAATCACCAGCATGGTTGGCATTTCAGAGCCGACGATCAGATTGGCGATGTAGTTCGGACCACCTGCCAGAGTGTAAGCCCCGGCCAGTGTTGCGGCCCCAATGGTCACCCAGATGATTGTTCCCGTGGATCGCAAGGTTCGCATCATGGAATCCCAAACAAGACCGACGGAGGCTTCGCCCCGCAGGAGTGCGATAACAAAGACCGCAAAGGCTCCCATACCCGCGGCCTCAGTGATCCCAGTGATACCGCCATAGATCGACCCAAGCACCACCCCGATGACCAGTATGGGCGGCACCAGGCCTTTGCCGTGCGTCCATCCTTTCATTGTGCGTTCGCGGCCAAAGGCGAAGAGCACCAGTACGACGCCGATTATGCCCGCAATCGCAATCGGCAACAGGTGGTCCGGCATGCCCAGGAAAATCCGAGCCTCGCCTTCTTCCAAAACGTTCTGCTGCGTGACGGTAAAGAAAAGCGCGCGCAGGAAAAGGATCACTGAGGCGCCCGCCAGCAACAGCGACATAAACCCGCCAAACATGCCGAGTTTCTCAGAGCCCGTCGGATCGCCAGGTTGCGGTTCAGGCAGTGGGGCGTCTTCAGGGCGCAACTGGGTTCTGATGACAATGTAGATGATGATCATCGTGGCCAGCATGAACCCCGGAACGAACGCCCCGGTGAACAGCGCCTTGATCGAGGTTTCAGTGATCAGTCCATAGATGATCAAGACGATAGAGGGCGGGATCATTGTTCCAAGACTTCCCGAGGCACAGATTGTCCCGATGGCGAGGTTTTGGTTGTAGCCAAGGCGCAGCATTTGCGGCAGCGCGATCAGGCCCAAAAGCACCACCTCACCGCCAATGATGCCCGACATCGCGGCCATGATGACCGCCATGATCGAGGTGACGATGGCAATGCCGCCCCGCGTTCGGCTGAGCCAGAAGTTTAGGGAACTGTACATCTCTTTCGCGATGCCTGAGCGTTCCAAAAGCGCGGCCATAAAGATAAAGAGTGGCACCGAAATGAGGACGTATTCCGTCATCAAATCGAATATCTTCTGGGTTAGAATATAAAGCGGCCCTGTGCCCGGGTTTTTGGTCAGGAGACCTTCACCAAAAGTCCATGGCGCTGTGAGCAAGGTAGGCTCAAACTTCATCACCAGCACCAAAAGCGCAAGGGCAGCAGATGCAAAACCAAGAGGCATCCCAATCGCCAGTAGGGCGATCAGGGCGATCACAAGAACGAGGGAGATGGTACCGATATCCATTAGTCTGCTCCCACGCTGCGTTTGATGGCCTCTAGCTCTTCTCGTTCGGCTTCGTCTCCGTCAAAACGCTCGGGCCCGAGGTTCCAGTCTGCAATGAGATTGGCCACCGATTGTGCGGCGATCAGAGCCAAAATGATCAGGATCATCGGCTGAATGGTGGCTGGGATCGGCGGGTCGAAGGCCGTCCCAAACATTTCCCAGCGGTAGAATTTGTTGACAAAAACCTGGTTGTAGCTGCCAAAGATCACGCCCACCGCGAACATGACAATGAATAGTGTCGACATCACATCGAAAACTTTGCGCACCGGGCGTGGCACGGCGTCATAAAGCAGGGTGATGCGGATGTGGCAGCGCTGTTGCATGGCATAAAGGCCGGAACATAGAAACACGAAGCCAGCGAGCCAAAGGGTGAGCTCGTTGGCCCATTTTGTTGGCGCTTCGATCACGTAGCGCAGGAAAACCTCATAGAGCATTACCCCTGTAGCGGCGAGGATCATGATCATTGAGGCGCGTCCAATGAAAAGCGCGATCCTGTCCCAGGGGCGCCAGTGTTCGTACTCCATCGGGGCATGTACCACGCTGCGCGCGCCGATCACGAAAAAGACCGGCATCAGCAGCAACGCGCCCCAGTCCAGCGGGTCCGCCACGCCACCAAAGAGACCCGGCAGACCCGGCGCCAGGTTTTTGCGATTATGGTGGTCGGTGATCTGTGCCAGAAGACTTTCGTTTTCCGGTGGGAAGAGATCGAGGATAAAGACGGGCATGTGCCACACTGTCCACCCCGCACAAAGGAGGAACAGCGACGGCCAGACCCACTCTTGCCAATTGCCTGTTTGCCTTTCGGTCATCGCTCTGTCCTCATGTGATCTCATAGTGGCGGATAACGTCCCGGTCGGGTTCCACGCCCAGACCTGGACCCGTCGGAACCGCCACGCGGCCCGCATTGCGTTTAACTTGTTCTTGGATGTTTAAAGGTTTTTGCAACAGCGCGTCGCGGAACCGGTTTTCCGTCGTGTCGAACTCTAGCATTGGCTCCCACGGATGCAGCCCGCCTGGCAGCGGTGGCATGGCCGCGAGAAGATGCAGGTTCGTGGCCACAGCGATGGCAGAGCCCCACACATGATTCACAACGGGTGTATGATGCGCATGGCAGAGCGCAAGCACGCGAAGATATTCGCTGATCCCGCCTAATGCGCACACCTCAGGCTGTGCGATATCAAGTCCGCGGTTTTCCAAGATCGCGCGCCACCCCCAGCGGTTGAACTCTGCCTCGCCGCCAGAAATGTTCACGCTGAGGCCCGCGCGTAACTCTCGATAGCCGTCATGGTCTTCCGGTGCGATAGGCTCCTCAAACCAATAGGCGTCGAGCTCGCCCAAAGCGCGGCCGACATAGAACGCGTCTGAAGTGGTGTAGCAATGGTTGGCATCGGCCATAAAACGAAAATCCGCGCCAACGCCGTCACGAACCGCCTGCGCAAGCACAACATCCTCGCGGGGGCCGAGCCCGATCTTCATTTTGGTGGCGACAAAGCCCGCTTCTTGGATCGCGGCGGCCTCGTCTTTGAACCTAGAAGCAAGATCAGAGACCGGTTCACGGCGCAGCATCATGCCATACCCGTAGCAGGCCACATCAACGCGATGCGCACCGCCAATAAGCTGAAAAAGCGGCAGGTCCGTCACTTTCCCAGCAATGTCCCACAAGGCGATATCGACACCCGAAAGCGATTGAAGGGGCATGCCCTTTTGCCCATGATCTCGCAGAAGGTTGTAGACCTTGTGCCAGATCACGTCTCGATTGATCGGGTCCATCCCGACCACCAAAGGTTGGATTACGCGTTCTACGATCGTCTTGTTGGCCAGGGCCACATTGCCCGGCCCGAAGCATTCGCCCCAGCCGGTCACACCCTCATCTGTTTCAACTTCAACAAGATGAGCGCTGCGGCGTGAATAGAACTGCTGCGAATACCCCAGTTCCTCGGGCAGGGCGCAGTCAAGCACGTGGGATGTGATCCGTGTAATCTTCATCTCAGACGGAAACGGCGGCGCAATCGCCCCGCCGTTCCTGGTCACACCCGGAAGGGTGTTACTGCATGGCGCCGATGCTGCGCAGGAAGTCCAGGTGACTGCCCAGCAGCTCTTGGCTTTCCGGTGTGGTGGCGAATTCAGTCCAAGCATCTTGAACGGCGGCACGATATGCTGCGAGGTCCTCTTCCGACCACTGATACATATTCAGGCCATCGGCTGCGAGTGCGACCGAGTTCTCGGCATTTTTGACTTCGTTGATGGTCGTGTTTTTAAGGCCCAGGGCCTGCATCCCAACCTTCAAAATCGCCTTGTGATGATCAGGCATGGAATCCCAGACATCCTTGCGGCAAGCCAGGTGATCTGCCGGCATCGAATGGAACCCAGGATAATTGGTGTGCTCGGCAATGTCGTAGAGGCCAAGGCCAATATTGTTGGTGAGATTTGCCGCGTCTGCACCGTCGATGATGCCGGTTTCAAGCGCGGTGAAGATCTCGTTGAAGTCCATCACAATGGGCGAAGCGCCCAGGTTTTCGAAGATCATCGTGACCACGCCTGGGGGCGACCGGAACTTCCAGCCTTCTAGATCAGCAACACCACGGATGGGGCGGGTCGAGGACAGGGACTCGGGCCCTGGGATCCACCAACCGACAAACTCCATGTTGTAATCGTTGTAGAGGTCGTTCAGTGCCTCGTATCCACCGCCATGCAACAGCCATGCATACTGCTGATAGGGGTTGGCATAACCGCCTGTCAGATCGCCGGTAAACTGAAATGCAGGGTTCTTACCGGTCTGATACGCACCGCCGGTCATATCGCAATCGAGGATACCTGTTGCAGCGGCGTCAAAGGTCTCGGCAGATTTCACAACCGAAGAGGCGTAGAACATCTCGATTTCAATCTCACCGTTGGACATTGCTTTGACGTCCTCGATGAACTCAGCCGCCATCTGACCGGAAAGCGTCTCGGGGCTGAAATGCGTCTGTATGCGCAAGGTGGTGGTTTCTGCGGATGCGACCGTTGCGCCCAACGCAAGTGCGGTCACCGATGCCGCGAGCATCAGCTTTTTCATGGTATTTTCCTCCCTATACCTTCTTGGCGTGCGAGCCCTGTCGCGGCTCGTCATTTCATTTGGTATGACCAAAGTAGGCATAAGCCAACCCCTCTGGCAAACCCTATTTTCTCAGCACGCATAGGTTGTCTTGAACATTGAAACTAAAATAAAAACTCCAAGGCGATTGTGCTTTGGAGGTCAGCCTTTGACGGGGGCAGATCAAACAGAAAGCCTCGGCTCATTGGTCGCCACACCGGAATTCATCGACGTTGGTATTTGGTCGACCGAGACTGACGAGGGCGTAAACCAGAGCGCGCGTCACACGATCTGTCACCGTCAATCCGCCGAAACGTGCTGTGCAGCAGGAGACTTCGGCATCCACCTTTCGATGACTTCTTGAGCAGTGGATATCCGTGCTTCGACACCTGAATCATCCGTTCTGCATCGATCTGTGGGCCACTTCGAGCTTGGCCCAATCGAATGTTACCCCGATCCCTGGGTCATTGGGCGCGACGGTCAGGTGATCCTCCACCGGGACAGGCCGTGTGGTGTAGTCGTCGATCGGAAAGGAATGGACCTCTAGCCAGCCCGCATGGGGCTGAGACGAAACCAGCGAGACATGCAGTTCTTGCATTCCATGGCTACAGACAGCGATGTTGTGCTCGGCTGCTAGTTTGGCCACCTGCAGCCACCCCGTGACGCCGCCACAATTCGACGCGTCGGGCTGTATGAAACTGAGCTTTGAGTCGCGGAAAGCGTATTCGAATTCATGGATCGTATGCAAATTCTCTCCCATGGCCAGCGGGACGCCCGTCTCTGATGCGATAACTCCGTAGCCGATGTAATCATCGGGGATGATCGGCTCTTCAAACCAGAGCACATCGTGTTCTGCAAAACCCCTGGCTGCCGCGACGGCCTGATCGACATTCATTGAATAGTTGGCATCCACCATGAAAGCGTTGTCTGCACCCAAAACCTCCCGGATCACCCGCGCTCGTTCCAAATCAGTTGCGAGCTCAGGCTGGCCGACCTTGATCTTTACCCCGTTATAGCCGCGCGCGAGATACCCTTCTGTCTGCTGCACCAGACGATCAAGCGAGAAATTCAGATCGATCCCGCCGCAATAGGCGCGGCAGCGATCCGCCGCCCCACCAGCCACTTTCCAAAGCGGTTCTCCGGCGCGCTTGCACCGCGCGTCCCAAAGCGCGATATCAAGCGCCGAAATGGCGAAGGAGGCGATGCCGCCGCGTGCCACGTAATGCACATGCCATTGCATCGCGTCGTAAAGCGTCTCGATCTCTGTTCCATCTTTGCCGACCAGAAAAGGTACCAGATCATGGTCAATCATGGCCACGATCGCTCGACCGCCTTTGCCACCGGTATAGGTGTAGCCGGTCCCTTCCATGCCATCGGCAAATCTTATCGTCGCGGTTACAAGCTCGAAATGCGTGTGATCGCCATGTTTGGCATCAGTCAGCACCTCTGCCAGCGGTACGTCGAACAGGCGCGTCTGAACAGTTTCAATCTTGGACATAAACGATCTCCTAACCCATTTTGGTATGACAATACAGGATATATCCATCGGTTGGCGAGTTAAGTGTTGAAAAAAAGGGGGCTTGGCGGCAAGTTTAATCAGACAAAAAACTGCGGAGTGGATCTTGACCAAAGACGCCGTAAAGCAGCGCAAGCGGTCTGCCGACAAACTCATTGCGAGTTTTGAGGGGATGATCCGTGATGGTGTCCTTGCAGAAGGCGATGCGCTGCCGTCTGAACGCGAGATCGTGCAGGAGTATGGCGTCAGCCGCACAGTTGCCCGCGAAGCGGTGCTCGCTCTTTCCTCCAAGGGTTTGATCGAGGCGCGACCGGGGTTTCGGCCAATTGTCAAACAACCAGGCTTCGATACTGCCATCACAGTGGTCTCTAGCGTGGTCGAGCAAATCT
This sequence comes from Pseudomonadota bacterium, assembly GCA_038751255.1. Lineage (GTDB taxonomy): Bacteria > Pseudomonadota > Alphaproteobacteria > Rhodobacterales > Rhodobacteraceae > JANSYP01. Next base: position 748 of record JBCDGN010000018.1, on the reverse strand, counting down.
TGCAGCAGCCAGGCGCCGTACGCAGTCTCTTTGAGATCCGCATCATGATGGAGGCGTCGCTTGTCAGGACAGCGGCCGAAGACGCAAGCCGCGAGGACATTGCCGCGCTCAAGGAAGCGCTTGCCCAAAACGAGGAAGAGATTGAGAATTCAGAGGCGTTCTATGTAACGGATATGGCTTTTCATGGGATCCTGTATCAGATCCCGGACAATCCTTTGTTGCTAGCGCTGCACAAGGCCTACACGGATTGGCTGTCACCTCAATGGTCGAACATGCCACGCTTGCCGAAACGCAACCAAGCCAATTTCGAAGCGCATAACCGTATTTTTGAGGCGATCCTGATGCGGGATGCGGACGAGGCGGAACGACACTTGCGGGCCCATCTGGCCTCTGCTTGGGATCAGGTCCGCGCAACGTTCAAGGAACTCTAGGAGTAGTGTGACATGAGCGTTGCAATGGGATGCTGGAGCTTGCCCTTGCGAGACAGATGTGGCCACGTGCGACCCAGAACGCTTGATGCCCGGGTGCCTGCCGTCCGCGTCTTGAGGCGTCGCGATGCAATGAACATCTAAAGGGAAGGGGTGTCCTATGAAATGCGGGGTCATTGGGTTGGGGGACATGGGCTCAGGCCTTGCACTCAATCTTATCAAGAACGGATTTGAAACAAGCGGATACGATTTCAGTGACGCGCGGATGGATGCGTTTCGAACCATGGGCGGAAATCCCAAGTCATCTGCCCAAGAGGTCG